>JAGWKU010000030.1 GCA_028873375.1 Verrucomicrobiota bacterium | reverse complement strand
GCCCGATGGTGGGGGTAGGCGCTATTTCCCCCAAATGCGACAATCGGCTCAAATGAAAGCTCTGACGCACCGGCTCGCCGGACACAAAACTCAAATTCGAGGGCGAGCTCCTTTTCAGAGATCCCCTCTTTCAAAAGACTGGCGATGTGCTGATACCCTTTCCAGGTCACCGCTGCTGCCTGCTTCAATGCAGCGATTTCATGAGGCTGCTTAATCCCTCGGTGCTTCTTGAGGAGCCCTGGCTTAGGGATCAACTGAATTCCCTCTGCCGCCGTCTGCAAGGCCAAAAATTGGTCATAGTTCGTCGTTGCGCTATCGAATTCCAGCGTCTTCACTTTCCGCTCGCGGAGCCATCCCATCGGAAGCCCCCCTTCCCATAAATGGACCGGACAGGGCGCTTGTTCTTGTGCTGTCGTTAAGTAACGGCCATCGACAAAGAGCGCCATTTCCTTCTTTGTGATCAAGAGCAATCCTCTCGAGAGATTGAGTTGCGTTAGATAATACAAATCGGTCACATGGTTGATCACGGCTGCATCGGCTTCGCCAATCTTCGGCAGCTTCACATAGGTCATTGAAAAAGCTCCTTGAGCGTTTGTTCAGTGAGAGAAACAACGAGAGGGCGTCCCAGAGGATCATACGTCGTATCTTTGCAATTCTGCAGTTTGCGCCATAGCAAGCAGGCCTCTTCAAAGGAATAACGGCGACTTAAAGAGCGGCAGGTCCGCGTCAACACCGCAGCGAATTTTCTCTCCTTCTTCCCTTGCTGAAATTCTCGAATGAAAGTCGCCACTTGAGAAGGCTCCAGACCGGCAGGCAATGCATCGATCGCCACCTTTCTTGGGGCCACCGGATGCGCTTCGATCTTCGCTCCCTTCAACCATTCGCAAAATTCTTCTGCCGACTCCCCCACCTCCATTTCAAGCGGCCAAATCAGCGGCTGGATCGGGGTATTGGGCGACTCTAACGCCTCGAACAAAATTCGAGCCTCCATCCCTCGCACATCGGCGAGCAGCCATCCTCCCCCCTCCTGCACCAATAAAAAGTCGGAGAGAAGAACAAACGGCTGTCCTCGCATTGGCAATGGCAGGGGTACTTCCACTTCAGCCACCGCCTCTTCGCGCAAAATAAAAGGCCCAGTCGGCGCCGGAGTAAACTCCCACGGCACGGGAGGTGGGCTCCTCTCTCCCTCGCTAAAAGCGCTCGCTATCGCATCGCGCACTTGGGCATATACTTTGCTTTCATCCCGAAAGCGGACTTCTTTTTTTTGCGGGTGAACATTCACATCGACGGCCTCTGGCGGTATCTCCAAAAAGAGCAAGAAGACAGGAAATAGCTTTTCCTCCATCCGCGTGCCAAATCCTTCCTTTACCGCGCGAGAAATAAGAGGCGAAAAGATCGGCCGCTGATTGATGAACACCACCTGTCCGCTTCGCGTTGCCTTCGCTTCTTCTGGCCGGCCCAGCAACGCTCGCATCAACAGCCCCTCGTATTTCCTCTCTACTTCATGGGTAAAAGAACCGAGCACTGTCTCTGCCCGCGCCTTCCAGCTTTCAGGTCGAACATCAAACGTCAATTTCCCATTCGAAGAGAGGCGAAAAGCCACCTCTGGATGAGCCAGCGAAATCGTCTGCACTGTTTTCAATACAGCCGCCGCTGAAGCAGCCGTCGATTTTTGGAATTTCAACCGAGCCGGCGTATTGAAAAAGAGCGATCTCGCCTCAATGGTCGTCCCTCGATTTCGGGCGCACACTTCGATCCGCTCCGCCTTTCCCCCGGTTGCAGCCAGCTTCGAGCTCTCCTTCCCGTCCGACGTCTTTAACTCCAATTTGGAAACAGCCGCCAAAGCCGCGAGCGCTTCCCCTCGAAATCCCATCGTGATCAGCTTTTGCAAATCTTCGGCCGTCCGAATTTTCGATGTCGCGTGCCGTTTCAAGCAAAGCAAGACATCGGCTCCGTTCATCCCGCATCCATCATCTTCGATCTGAATTTTTTGAAGGCCACCTGCCTCGATCTCTACCCGAATGCTCTTCGCCCCTGCATCGAGCGAGTTTTCAATGAGCTCTTTCACTGCCGAAGCAGGCCCTTCTAACACCTCTCCGGCAGCAATTTGATCGACGACAAGATCTGGAAGCACAGCAATAGAAGACATGCCTCCACTTTAACCGAAGTTAGAATAAAATGCAGAATTCAGAGTGCAGAGTGCAGAACTAAACAGAGGGCAATCCCTATAGTTCTGCATTCTGCACTCTGAATTCTGCATTTTTTGAGCTGATATCGCGGAAATCTTCGCTTCCAGTATACTGCTCTTGCAATGCGATACTTTCTTCTCTCTCTCATTTGTTTTTCTCTCTCGGCTGCCTATATCGGCAACCCCGGCGATCCCGCCATCATGAACACCGGCTTTTTCTCTTCAACCGGCAAGTTTTTTAAATTCACTTCTGGGTATCTCGCTGATTACATCTCCGACAAACGCTATACCGGCACCGACGAAAACGGCATCGACCCCAATGATACCTTTCGCCACTTCGGCCTCTACTCTCAAATGGCGAGCGTCTCCTTCATCTTCCTCGAACGGCTTGAAATTACCGGCTATGCCGGCGGCAGCAAAGAGCACATGAAGTGGTGTCAAAATCCCCAGCTCAACGACTTCATCAGCCTCATCGACTTCCAAAGCACCTACCATTTCTCTTGGAGCGCCGCGGCCAAAGTGATCCTTCTTCAGTGGGGACAAACCTATTTCACGACAGAATTCACCTACTTCAACGTCCCCTCTTCGCATCAGTCGTACTTCAAATTCCTCAACCGACTCAATCTTCCTCTTGAAACCGAAAAACAAACCTTTTCCATCCGCGAATGGCAAGTGACCGGTGGCCTCGCTACCCGTATCTTTTTCCTAACCCCCTACGGCGGCGTCACCTATCTCTTCTCAAAGCTCAACATCCACGCCGGCGACGGCGTCCCGCCTCTCTACTACAAAAACGAACAAAAATTCGGCTACTTCTACGGCTTTACCCTTTCTCTCACTGGCCGTCTCCATCTCAATTTCGAGCGGCGTATGCGCGATGAGTTCTCCTACTCATTTGCCACTATTGCCGTCTTTTGACTACAATAGGAGGAGATGGAAGAACACCCCCACGCACGCTATATCGTCGAAACCCTGGTTAAAGCTGGCTTTGTCGCCTATTACGCAGGCGGCTGGGTCCGCGACTTCCTCCTCAATCACCCCTCTGACGACATCGACATCGCCACCAATGCGCCTCCCGAAACCGTCCAGACTCTCTTTTCCAAAACGGTTCCCATCGGCATCGCCTTTGGCATCATCCTCGTTGTGATTGACGGCCATCCCTACGAAGTAGCTACGTTCCGGCAAGACTTCGATTACAAAGATGCGAGGCGTCCTTCGCGGGTGGAATTCACCACGGCGGAAGAAGACGCCAAACGGCGCGACTTCACGATCAACGGCATGTTTTACGACCCGCTCAAAAGCGAAGTGATCGACTATGTGGCCGGCAAAAAAGATCTCGAGGCAAAAATCATCCGAGCCATCGGCAATCCTCACGAGCGCATTCGAGAAGATCGCCTTCGGATGATCCGGGCCGCCCGATTCGCCTGCCGCTTCCATTTCTCCATCGACCCCGCCACCGAAAAAGCGATCCGCGCCCACGCCACCGAACTCTTCCCCGCTGTCGCGATCGAGCGAATCGTCCAAGAACTCGAAAAGGGACTCGCCTTTGGCAAGCTCCGCCCCCTCCTCATCCAACTCCACGATTTCGGCCTCCTCGCCACCATCTTCCCCTCTCTTAAAAACACAGCCCTCCCCGATCTCGAACATCGCCTAGAGCCGCTCAAACACTTCCCCCCGAAAGTTCCCCTCATTGCCTGCCTCCTCGAACTCTTCCCCAATTCTACTCTCGAAGAACAACTCAAGCTCGTCGAATTCATGAAACTCTCCAACCTCGACCGGCAATTCACTGTCTTTCTCTTTCACGCCCGAGGACTCACCCGCGCTGAACGCCCTGTTGAACTCGCCGAATGGGCCTACTTCTACGCCAACAAATTCTCCTCCCTTTCTCTCCAAATCATCGCCTCTCGCCTCGACGATCGCCGTCGCGCTGGTTTCCTCAAGGAGCACGAAGAGCAACTCAATCTCCTCCGCCGCTCCATCGACCGCATCCACGCGCAAGACCCTTTAGTTAAATCAAACGATCTCGCTGCCGCGGGCATTCCCCCGAGCAAAGAAATGGGCATTCTTCTCAAAGAAGCGGAACGAATTTCCATCAATCAGCAAATCGAGGACAAGTCAACCGTCCTCAACCACCTCAAAAATCACCCTGCCTGGCCCTGAAACCTCTGAGAAAATTCTTCTTTTGCCGCGTCGCGCGGCCTCCTGCTCCGTACAAAAAAGTTCCGGGGGATCTTTTTTGTACGGAGCAGGAGGCCGCGAAACGCGGCAAAAAAGAGGGGAAATGAAAAGGGACCTCGAAGGAGGTCCCAAAATGAAGAGCTCAACAGAAATTACTCAGCTTGCTCAGATGCTCTGGAAGTGCGGGCACGACCTTTGCGACGAGTGCGGCGTTTTGCTGTTTTTCTTTTTGCTTTCTTGTGGTGAGTTGCTTTCTTAGCTTTTTTGCGTTTGCGAGCCATGTGATTCCTCCTTGTGCTGCGCTACACCGAAACAACTTGAGGAATCGAAACTTGGCACAACCAAACCGATTCCTTAAATTGCTTCGGTATAACCTTACCCTTGCAACATTTAGAATTTTTTACGCAAGAAGTTTGAAAAAAACTCACAAAAAAACTATTCCATTCGCCTTTCGGCGGTTGACTATGTTCAAAACCGATGATGTGAATTACCCGGCCCTAAAGGACCGGGTTTTCAGAGACCTGATAAATCAGAGATAGTCTCTTAAAACTGGAGAAGTAACAGAGTCAGATCATCTTGCTGCGGAATGGTTTGCATGAAAAACTGCACCTCGCTCAACAAATGATGAATAGAGTCTGCAGGTCTTGCATTGTTCGCCCGAAGGAAAGAATCTTGGAGGCGAACGACCGTGTAGAGAAGATGCTCGGGATTGATCGCCTCGGTCACTCCATCAGTATAAAGAAGAAGTTGGTCTCCTTTTTCAAGAAGACAGGAAAAGGCTTTGAGAGAATCGAAAGGGAGAACGCCGAGTGCCGGATGCTCGGTCGTGAGAAGCTTGAGCTCTTGACCTCGCTTAAGAAGGGCGGGCGGGTGGCCAAAGCTGAGATAATGAAGCGTTTTCCCATCATAGAGACCAAGCCAAAGCGTCGCGAACCAACCGGTCTCCTTCACATCGAGGAGAAAGACATCGTTGGCTTTTCGAACGATTTCGCCGAGATCAGGTGTCTCGATCGCTAACGCCCGGAGGGCGCTGCGCAGACCGAGAGAAAACAGACAGGCCGGAATTCCTTTCCCAGCCACATCGGCAATTGCAATCAGCATCTTTCCCGAAGGAAGAAGCAAGACATCGTAAAAATCGCCGCTCACCTCTTTTGCAGGCAAATACCCTGACGCCATTTCGATGTATTGGAAGGAGGGAAAACTCTTCGGCAAAAGATCAGCTTGTAAATCGTGGCCGAGTTTGAGTTCATGGGCTAATTTTTCGCGAGAAAGCCGTTCCTTTTCCGCCTCTTCCTGATGGTGCAAAAGAGCATCGAGCGTCTCATTGAATTGCATCCCAATCGCGTTGATTTCAAACCCGTAGGGCTGAGGGACAAATCGGCTGCGGACAGCTCCCTCAGAAACTCGACTCATCGTCAGGCAAAGAGATTCGAGAGGTTTGGAGAGTTTCTGGAGCAACACAAAGACAATCCCTCCTCCAAAAAGTCCAATGAGAAGAAGAAAGGTTCCCACCCGAAACAAAAGATGGCGAGTCTGGAGAGATTCAATCTCCTTTTTATCGACGACGAGAAAGAGTTTGAGCGAGCTATTGGGAATAAGAAAGTTCTCCGCCCACTGCGAAGAGGAGGGCTTCTCGAAAGTCGCTTGAATGGGAAATGGAGCGTGTTCAATCGTCAGCAGCTCTTTGAGCGAATGGGGAATCGCCTGAGCTCCTCCCGACATCTTTTGGCCAACAAGAAGAAGGTCGCGGCTGCGGTCGATCAGAGTAAAATTTTTGTCGCTTTGCGCCGGAGGCTGTACCAACTCAAATTGAAACGCATTGGCCAAAGCAGCCGTTTTAAAGGTGAGAATCTTCTCATCGATGGCGATGAGATCCTCAATCGTCTGAGCAAGCTCGGTGCCGATGGTTTGGAGAATTGCTCTCACCTCTTCCTCAGCTACTCGGATTTCCCGGTGGTAGAGAAAAAAACTATGGATCAGCAGAGGAAGCACCAGAAAGGCGATACAGACCACCCACACTCTTCGAGCTAAGCTTCCCGAGTAGATCTTTTTCTCTATCTGAGGCATACTAATCGCATGGTATCAAAAGAGATTTTGAGTTTACAACATCCGTTTGTCAAAGAATGGGTGGCCCTTCGACTTGAAAAAAAGGCAAGAGACGAAGCGGGGCAGGTCCTCCTCATGGGAGAAAAGATGATCCGCGAGCTCGCCAAGAAGGTCTCTTTAGAGGCAATCATTACCGTTGCCCCCGCCCCTGATATTCACGCCAAAGAGCACTATCTGGTCTCCGAAGCGGTGCTGAAAAAGATCACCGGCCTACCAGCCCCCGACGGCTTTGCAGCAATAGCCCCCCTACCCAAACCGCAGAAAATGGAAGGGAAACAGCGTCTGCTAATCCTCGACCGGATTGCCGATCCGGGCAACCTCGGAACCCTCCTCCGGACCGCTCTAGCCCTCGGCTGGGACGGAGTCTTTTTTACTCCAGGAACCGTCGATCCATTTAACGATAAGGCGCTTAGAGCTTCAAAAGGAGCCCTTTTTTCCCTTCCCTTTAGCTATGGCAAGCCCCTTATAGAAGGGTATACCCCCTACCTAGCCGATACGGAGGGGACCCCCTTATCAAAGGTAAAGGCATCCCTTCCCCTTGCCCTGATTCTGAGCAATGAAGGCGAGGGGCCTGCTCCGTGGGCAGAAAAATACGCGCATAAAATTGCGATCCCCATGCACAATGGCGTCGAGTCGCTCAGCGTTGCAACCTCCGGGGCGATCTTGCTGTATGAGTTAAGGATTACCGGATGACCCACGAATACGACGAAGAAGAACAATTTCACGCAAAAGATCGAAAGCAATTTCGAAAAGAGCGAAAACACCGACAAGAGACCGACCGCTCCAAATTCAAAAAAACCGACCAAACCCACGTCAAAAACGTCATTGATGAGAAGCTTCCTCGAGGTCGCGTCGTCGCAATCACCGGCGAAGGGACCTGGGTAGAGTACGAAGGAAAGCGATTCGTGTGCACGCTCAAAGGCCTTCTCAAAAAAGAGCGAATGCACGCGAAAAACCTGGTGACCGTCGGCGATTGGATTCGCTTTGAAAAAACGAGCTCCTCGGAGGGGATCATCTCTCAAATTGAAGATCGCTTCTCCTTTCTTACGCGGACCGACATCAGCGGCAAAAAAGAACAGCTCATCGCTGCCAACGTCGATCAACTCTTCATCGTTGTTTCGGTCGTTGAACCTCCCCTCAAACCAGCTCTCGTCGATCGATATCTCATCGCCGCCACCAAAGGCAACATCCATCCAATCATCGCCATCAATAAAGTCGACCTCCTCTCTAACCACGCGGAAGAAGAAGAACGATACCAAGAATTTCTTGCCGCCTATGAGCCATTGGGATTTCCCATCCTTACCCTCAGCGCGGCTCATGGCACTGGCATCGAAGCGCTCCGCTCACTGATGAAAGACAAAACCTCCGTTGTCTCTGGTCAATCAGGCGTCGGTAAATCATCGCTTCTCAATGTCGCTTTCCAACTCGAATTGAGAACCGGAGAACTCGCCGCCAAAACGTTCAAAGGAGTGCACACGACGACCACCGCAGAACTTCTTCCTCTCCCCCAGGGCGGCTATTGTGTCGATACTCCCGGTATCCGAAGTTTTGCTCTTTGGGATCTCTCCAAAGATGAAGTCTTTGCTCACTACAAAGACATCGCGAAATATGCCTCCGATTGTCACTATCCCGATTGCAGACATGTTGCAGAACCCCACTGCGCTGTGTTACAAGCACTCAAAGAGGGGTATTTGCCCCTCCTCCGCTATGAGTCGTATACCACGCTCCTCGATGAGGCACTCGGCGGTGATGATAACCGGACGAAGCGAAAGCAAAATGATGCATAAAATCACTGATTGTGTAGCCCTTGAAATCTTAGATTCACGCGGCAATCCAACTCTGGAAGCCAGTGTAATCGTCGACGGAGGATTCGTCGGCAAAGCAGCCGTTCCCTCGGGCGCTTCTACCGGCGAGCACGAAGCAGCCGAACTGCGGGATGGAGAGAAGCGCTACAATGGAAAAGGCGTTTTAAAAGCAGTCGCCCACGTTGCCCTCGAAATTGCCCCTGCCCTTCGCGGTCTTTCCATCTACGATCAGCAAAAGATCGATCAAACAATGATCTCTCTCGATGGCACTCCGAATAAACGACGTCTCGGCGCCAATGCCATTTTAGCCGTCTCCCTGGCCGCTGCAAAAGCAGCAGCGGCTACCAAACATTTGTCCTTCTATCGCTATCTGGGTGGTGAAGAGGCTCGCCTTCTCCCCTGCCCCATGATGAATATCCTCAACGGCGGCGTACACGCCGACAATGGCCTCGATTTCCAAGAGTTCATGATCCGCCCGATTGGCGCTCACACTTTCAAACAGGCCATCCAATGGGGAGCAGAAGTCTTTCATCGCCTGAAAGACCTTCTTAAAAAGAAAGGGCTCTCAACTGCTGTTGGCGATGAAGGAGGCTTTGCTCCCTCCCTCTCTTCTCACGAAGAAGCGCTTGACCTCATTCTCCATGCCATCGAAAGCGCCGGCTACCGTCCCGGACACGACCTCACTATCGCTCTCGACCCAGCCGCCTCCGAATTCTTCCGCGATGGCAAATACAGCGGCCGCACCCCCGAAGAACAAATAAAATACCTCAGTGATCTCGTCTCTCGTTACCCGATCGATTCGATTGAAGATGGACTCGATCAAAACGACTGGGCTCACTGGCGCATTCTGACCCAGCAGCTCGGTCAAAAGCTCCAGATTGTCGGCGACGACCTCTTTGTCACCAACACCAAATTTCTCCAGCGCGGCATCAACGAAGGAATCGCCAACGCTATCCTCATTAAGCCAAACCAAATCGGCACTCTCACTGAAATGGTCGCCACGATCCAACTCGCCCAAAAACACCACTACAAAACAATCATTTCCCATCGGAGCGGCGAAACCGAAGACACAACCATCGCTGATCTCGCCGTCGCCTACCGCTGCGGCCAAATCAAAACAGGTTCTCTCTCCCGTTCAGAGCGCATCGCCAAATACAACCGCCTCCTCGAAATTGAGGCGCAGCTCGGCCCCAAAGCGTTCTTCCATCCGCTCGCCAAGTCGTCCATTTGATAAAAAATTAAAGATTTTGTTAATATCTCTAAATATGAACCCCGCCCTAAAGGACGGGGAATGATTTGGGAGGAGTTTCGAACTCCTCCCAAATTTGGATGTGAATTACCCGGCCCTAAAGGACCGGGTTTCCGGAGACCTGATGAACATCATTTCCGAGCGACAAGGAAGAGAAGGACCCTCTCCGCTTCCTCTTGATCCTCTCACCCTCACGCTTCAACGAGCAGAACAGTGGGCTAGTGATAGAAAAAAGAATGGCGAACGCTTTGAACGCCTCTATCATGTTTACTGTTTCGACCAACGGCAACATCAAGGAGCGCAAGGGTTTTTTAAACAAACGCTTTTAGAAAAAATTCAACAACTCGAAGAAAAATGGAGACTTCAAGACAAAGAGCAAGAAGCACTCCGTAAAGATTTTAAACGTCTTTCCAAGGTTCCTCCGGAGCAGAAACAAAAATTCGAGGAATACATGGAGACTGAAGACATCTTGTTTCTTCACTTTCTTGAGCTTCCTTCCTTCAAAGGAGAATACTCCTTTTGCAAACACCGTCTCGACCAGCTGTGGCATGCTGTTTCCTGCATCGCCGATAAACCTTCTCATTAAAAGGACATCAATGATTTCAACCGATGATCGGATTCGTAATCTCAGAGACTCCTTGAAAAGAGAGTCTCTCTTTGAAAAAGGGACCAAAATGGTTTCTTTTACAGAAGACCCCTGGAGATCCTCCTATGCAGACCTAGTCGAACGAGTCTATAAAATCACAAAGGAGTGGGACGTAAAAAAAGCCGATATTGAGGTCAAATCGGCATTTTCCAGTCTTTGTCACAAAATGGAAGCCATTTCACTGGTGCAAGATGAGTCTCGCGGCGGTTGTTGCTCCTTTTCTCCGACCAATTATTTCACAGGTAAAAAAGAGGACAAAATTTTTGCCCTTGCTCACAAAATTCGAATGAAGCAGATTTAATGGTCAGTGCCCTGGAACATGCCCAGGACACCTGCAAAGTCTTCCTAGACATTAGACAAAAAAACGATTGAGAGAGTAGAGGAACCGGGCAATCAGTTTCTCTACTCCCTCAATCCTTGAACCTGTTGAGGACATCGTGGACTTTGTAGATGCCCTGGGCTCCTTGTATATTCATAATTGGGACTTATATACCCTTCGCGAATGAAAATTTTGTGAATCAAATTTTTTATTCACAAAGGGGATATATCGCATTTTTTTGAATTCTTTTTTCGTTGATTTTCAGGGTTTTTGCCTATACATTTAATAGCCTTTCTTGAGCATATTGTGATGATTCGTGCTTTATTTTTTCTTTCCGTATTGAATGGTCTCTTTGCAACGACGCCTGCCGACGATTCACTGATGGCCACGCTGCAGGGAGATCCCTCTTCTCTCATAGAAGGGAAGATCAATGCCTTGACAGGCGATCCATGCGTGTTCGAAGAAGATCTTGTCATCCAGGGGGCAGAGCCGATCCGCTTGACGCGCGCATATCTTCCCGGGGCTAAGCCAACTACCGAGATCTGTTCCTGGTTCTCCGGTATATTCGGCAGAGCCTATGCTTTGTCAGACCACCGCTGGATTGTCATGGAGAAAAACGGATGTCCTGTCATCTACAAAAAGGCAAAAGAGTTTAAGGTCGGGAAGGAGAAATATTTCCGATTCGAGCCATCGAATCTCAATAAGGGCTTTTCAAACACCTCGATGGGTCCGATGTCGAGCCGAACGAATTACAAGAACAACTATGTCATCTTTGATGAAAAGTTCAAGTTTCTAACCCTCCACAGCGCAGATGGGTCGATCCGCAATTACAAGAAAGTCCATAAAGGCGAAGGGGCGTTCCGCCTCCTTTCCGAGCAGCTGACAAATGGCAATTGGATTTTGTACGACTATGAAGAACTCAAAGAAGATAAATTTCGCCTCAAAACAATACGAACGACAAATCCCGCTCAGAACAAGACCTATGCTCGGGCCGACTTCCACCACATGGATCCCAAAGGAAGGAGGGAAGACCTTCGCATTGTCGGCAGCGATGGCCAGACTCTCGAATATCGCTTTGAGACAGACTCCAAAGGTCATCAAACCGGGTCGATGCTCTCTGCTGTATCTTCTCAAGGGCCTGATCGTCTCATGGGTTATGCCAAATTCAAGAACGAATATGAAAAAGGGGATGGGTCAACAGAATATCGATTAGGAACCCTCTCCTTTCCTTTAGATCGCAAATTCCAGATCGATTACTACCATAAGTTCAAGGAGAAGGTCGCAGGGCAAACGATCAAGATGGTAGACGCCATCGACAGTCACCATTACGATCCACGCCGCAGCCGGGTAAAGACCATCTCATCGCCCTCTGGACCTGAGGGCCAATTCCAAGTTACCCATTCTTTTATCTACGATGTGCAGAACCACAAAACCTCCGTTTACGACGTCGAGGGAAATCGGACCGATTATTTTGGCGCCAGCTACCTTTGGAAGATCGAGCGTTATTCGAAGGAAGGCAAACTCCTCAATGCTGAACGATTTTACTGGATCGATGAGAAATTAGACACTAAGACTTTTATCGATTCCAATGAGAATCCGCTCTTTTCCAGGCGATATATCTATGACGGACGCGGGAATATCATAGAAGAACGCTTTTACGGCAATCTTTCAGGACACGGAACGCCTCCAGTGCTCGATTCATACGACCGTCCCAAAGAGGGAAGCTCTGAGGTGTACTCAAAGCATTTCAAATACTCTGATGGCGAACCCAATCTCCTCCTCGAAGAATGGGATGACGCGGGGAAGCGCATTGCATATGAGTATCTTCCTGGAACGGACCTGCCGACAGCGCAGCTTGTATTCGATCAGGGAACAATCAGGCTGCGACGATTCTATGAATATGATGGGAACAATCTCCTCACCAGCGAGATCAACGACGATGGAATCGGCATGGATAAGAATGATCTCACAGGCGTCTCAGTTCGGACGATTCGGCAAATCATCCCCGTCTCATCAGGACCTTACATCGGATTGCCCGAAATAGTGGAAGAAAGCTACCTAGAAAATGGCCAGCAGCGATCTTTAGGAAAGATCGTTTTCCATTACACGACCGGAGCAAGGATCGCTCAGAAAGACGTTTATGACGCGGAAGGAGAGCTGCGATACAGCCTCAAAACGCGCTACGATGAAAAAGGGAGACCTGTCGAGCGGACAAATGCTCTCTTTCAAGTCGAGACAATCGCTTATGATCTTTGCGGCAATCCCATTGTGACAAAGGACTTTTCCGGGCGCACCTCCTTATCGATGGAGTACGACTTATCAAATAGGCTTACCTATTCAAGAAAAGAGGGCGATGATGGAGTTGTTGCCGAGGTTAAATTTGGCTACGACGCAAAACAGCGCCTTGCTTCGGAAACGGACAATTTTGGGCACGCAACACTACACTTTTACGATGCGCTAGATCACGATGTGGAAACCTTGTTTCCGAAAATTCCTACAGAAGAGGGAGTTGTTGTTCCGATCACAAGACAATCTCACGATAGCGCCGGAAACGAGATACTCAAAATTGATGCGGAAGGCAACTCCACCAAGACCTCCTATAACGCTTACGGCAAACCGGCCTGTGTAATCTACGCAGATGGCGCCAAAGAAGAATACACCTATGCCCTGGATGGCACTCTTAAAATGCACATCGATCCGGCCGGTGTCATCATCACCTATATAACTGATTATCTCAACCGAGTTGTCCACAAAACCATCTCTTTGAACAACGCCGTTCACGCTGAAGAAAGCTTCGAGTATATCGGCTATCACCTCGTCGCCAAGACCGATGCGGAAGGCAATCGAGCGGTTTATACTTATGACGGCGCAGGGAGAAAAACAGCCGAGGAATTCGCAGGTGAAAAGATCCTCTTTTCTTATGATGCGTTGGGACGACCGCATAAAGTAACGAAGGGAGATCTCTGTTCGATCACTGAGTACGATCTTCTTGATCGCGTCATCGAAGAACGGCAAGCATCTCTATCAGGCGAGGTCTTGCGCAAAGTACGGTACGAATATGATTCCGCTTCTAACCGAATAGCAATCTATCGCAATGTCGAAGGACTAGAAGCTTGTGAAAACCTCCTCTATGACTCGAATGGGCGCCTCATCCAGAAAACCGACCCCATCGGCAATATCGAAACGACTACCTATAACGATGCCTTTATCGACGAACATGAGTTAAAAGTCCTTCAAAAGACTCACGCCGATGCTCTAGGCCTCAAAACCATCGAAACGTTTAATACGCACAGACAAAGCGCCAAGGTGGAACTCTGGAAAGGGAAAATGCTTTCCCTCGAAGAAAAAGTCCGCACAAAAACTGGCCTTGTCTCGCTCCAGATAGATACTATCTTCGCTCCCGATGGGACTTCCCGAAAAGTGCATTCTCGCTGGAGATACGATAGCCGAGGGCGTCTCTCTATTCTGACCGAAGCCGATAATACTATCGACGCCAGGACCACCCGCTATGCCTATACGCCTGTTGGAGAACTCGCCGCGAGAACAAAACCCGACGACACTACTCTTCGTTATCAGTACGATGGGCTTGGAAATCTCGTCTTGCTCTCCTCATCAGATGGCACAGTGAATCACTCCATGACCTATGACCGCCTCGGCCGTCTTGTGCAAAGCGACGGGCGCGAAAGAACTGTGGATGCCCGAGGACGCACTATGTCCGAAGCCTTCGCGGGTGGCCTATCCTTGGCAAACCGCTATGATCTAATGGGAAGACGTTTCGATTGCCGCATCCCTGCGGCGAATTGCACCATTGAATATGGATACAACGCTCTAGATCTCAAGCGAGTAGAACGAAAAACTCTCGATGGCGCGACTCTCTATTCGCATGACTACATCTTCCATGACCTTTCTGGCAATCTTCTCGAAGAATCGCTGATCGGCAACCTAGGACATATCAGCTATTCGTTCGATCCTCTTTCCAGGAAGAAAAGCATCGACGCACCTCTTTTTACGCAGGAAGTGCTAGAGTGGGACCCTGTGGGCAACATCCGGAAGATACGAACTCAGAACGAAGTGGTCGCTTATTCCTATGATGATCTGTATCAACTCACTGCAGAAACAGGTTTTGTTGCCCATGACTATCTTTACGATTCGATCTACAACCGCCTCAAAAAAGATAGCGAGACGTATGACATCAATGCCCTGCAAGAAGTCGTCTCTCATTTTGTCTACGATAAAAATGGAAACCCCATCTCTCAAGGAGATACCAGACATGTCTTCGATGCTCTTGACCGATTGATCCGCATTGAGGCGCCGAACCTCATCCAGACCTTCACCTATGATTCCCAGCATCGCTGCCTATCAAAAACTACTCTTCGCGATGAAGTCCAAGAAACGCGCTATTTTCTCTATGATGGGAAAAACGAGATTGGCTCATTTGACGAAAGTGGCGCTCCTGTAGAGCTGCGAGTTCTAGGGAGCTCTCCTCATGCCGAGATCGGAGCAGCAATAGCCATCGAGCTGCAGGGAAAAGCGTATGCGCCCATCCATGATTTACAAGGTAATGTGGCGGCGCTGCTTTCGATCGAGGGAACTCAGCCCACTTTCTATCGTTATAGTGCCTTTGGCGAAGAACAAATTGACGGAGTATCGCTGAATCCTTGGCGCTTTTCATCCAAGAGAACCGATGCAGAAACCAGCCTAGTAAACTACGGCAGGAGATATTACCTCCCCGCTTTCGGTCGCTGGCTCACTCCCGACCCTGAAGGCTTCACCGATGGCATGAATTTATATGCCTTCGTTCAAAATGACCCGCTGACCCATCTTGATGAATATGGCCTAATGACCTTTGATTATAAACGGGGGTGGGTGAATTGTCCCTGGGGCTCTCAATACTCTTGGTCTACGCCGCAATATGGATCTTCTCCCCCCCTCAAAGATCTCCGTCTGTTACCTTCCATAAATCTACAGCCAAAGTTTTCTCCTCATTATTATGTGAATGGGATCTTGAACACCCATTCAGATAATCGTCAGGGAGCTCGGTCTTTGCTCAAAACTTTTGCAGGCAGGGCCAATATCATCCCGTTTTATTCGGAGTCTTTTGGCGCGCTCAGAGATTTGCTTTCCGTATATAAAAGTAAAGCCGACATCAACTACACTAGCTTTGCTATAAGAAAACTGAGTAGAGAATTGCGATCGGATGGGTTATCCATGGAAGCTTTGCAAGATCCAAGAAAAGTTTTCGTCACCTGCTTCAGTCGTGGTTCTACGGATGTTTGGCATGC
>JAGWKU010000126.1 GCA_028873375.1 Verrucomicrobiota bacterium | reverse complement strand
ACGAAATCGCCCTTGCGGAATCGTCTACCCATTCATTATCACATGCACTGCTAAAATTGGTCACATCTTACTGATAGTCAAAATGAAATTTGGCAATTAGACAGCATTCGCTATTCGGAAGTCAAGAAATTTTTGATGAAAAAGCCCTGAGCTTTAGCCGTTTTAATAGTTAAAAAGGAGAACATATGTTTACCAATAAATTGGTTGCCGTCATGAATGAAAAAATAGAGCCAGGGATCGTGATGAATGCATTGGCTCACATGAGCATTGGCTTTGGAGCTGAAATTGGAAAGCCTTCTTTGCGCCTCACAGATTTCATAGATGGAGATGAAAACAACCATCCTAATATCTCAGAAATGCCTTTCATGATCTTGAAAGCCAATTCGAATAAAATCAGAAATTTGAGACAGGCTGCTAAAGAAGCGAATATTTCTTTTGTGGATTTTACTCATACCATGACGGGTGGTACTTACGTAGAGCAGATAGAAAAGACAAAAAACACCAAAGAATCAGAATTGATTTACTATGGGATTGTCTTGTTTGGAGAGTGGGATAAAGTATCCGAGTTAACTCGAAAATTTTCTCTCTGGAAATAAATTACCGTTACTGCTCTGTGAGATGGCTTGTGTCGTTCCAGAGTTTGATGACGGGGCGGTCGTGTTCAAAGCCGAGGATGGAGAGGGAGGCGACGGAGAGGAAGAAAAACCACCCTTGTTCGGGTTTGAGGCCGAGCCAGCGGGCGGCGAGGACGCGGAGGAAGTGGCCGTGTGAAAAGAGGATGGCGTTTCCGTGGTGGGCGCGGAGTTTTTTTACGAGGCGGTCGGCGCGGGTGGCGACTTGAGCGGGCGTTTCGCCGCCAGGAGCGCCCTCGGTGAAGAGGTTCCAAAGGGGATCGATTTGGTCGTGAGTGAGGCCTTCGTATTGGCCGTAATCCCATTCGGTGGCGTCGGGGCAGATTTCTCCTTTGAGGTGGGCGAGTTGGCAGGTTTCACGGGAGCGTTTGAGGGGGCTGGTGAGAACGAGATCGCAGGGAGGGAGCCGTTTGCCGAGGAGGATAGATTGATTTTTCCCAATTTCAGTGAGAGAGATATCTGTGTGGCTTGTGTGTCGACCGGAGCGAGTCCATTCGGTTTCACCATGCCGGCAGAGAAAAATTTCCATGCAAATCTCCTCAAGTTATATACGTATAAATTCTCATTTCCCAAGAGCTGCGATTCTCGCATTGGAAGGAGAATCGCCGATCATGGTAGAGCCGTGGCCGTGATGGGTGGAAGGGGTAATCTTGATGTAAATGTCTTGCCCTAGATCATTGAGAAAACGAAAGAGACGCTCTAGGGAAAAGCTTTTTAGATAGCCTCTCAGCAATAAAGAGACTTTGGGCTGAGCGATTTTCAATATTTTGGCAACGCGAGCTTGGGTGAGTTTCCGTTTTTTGATGATTTTAGCGATTTCCCATGCGAGCTGTGATTTTGCTAAAGCTTCTTCAGGATTTGCTAAACCCAAATCAGCAAATACGTTGCCAGAGCCTTCTTCGTATTCGATGTCTTTGATTTTCTTTTTTTTCATTCTACACCTTTCTGATAGAGAGCTTTTGCATTAGCCAACCGTTGCTTGACGAGATCCATTTCCTGCTGGGGGGTGGCAATGCCGCTTTTCGACTTCTTTTGGAAGGCGTGGAGCACAGCCACAAAGTCCCTAAATTCCACCGTATACACGACTCGGTAGGTTCCGCTCGAGTCATTTTCACGGATCTCCCAAACTTTCGCGTTTCCGAATCCTTTTAGTAATTTTGCAGAGGGAGGAATTTCGCTCATTTGAACTCCCCATAAAGCGTGGCCGACAGCCCGTTGTACTCTATCGGGAAATTCTTTCAAGTCAGAGCGACTTCGCCCTATCCATCGGATTCGTTTTACGATCATTCCAGGAATCCACTTTGCCTTTGATTATACCCGTATGGGTATAATTCTGCAAGCTTCTAATTATGGTAAAAGAGGATTACGTCGCCGTCGTGGACGATGTATTCTTTTCCTTCGGAGCGGGCTTTGCCGGCTTCGCGGGCGCCGACGCGGCCTTTGAAGCGGACCATGTCGTCATAAGCGACCACTTCAGCGCGGATAAACCCTTTTTCAATATCGGAGTGAATTTTGCCAGCGGCTTGCGCAGCGGGGGTTCCTTTGCGGATTGTCCAGGCACGGGTTTCAATTTCACCGGTAGTGATGAAGGTGACTAGGTCGAGGAGATGGAAGGCTTCGCGGATGAGTCTGTCGAGGCCTGATTCTTGGAGGCCGAGGCTTTGGAGAAATTCTTTCGCTTCTGTTTCATTGAGCTGAGAAATTTCCTCTTCGATGCGAGCGCAGATGGGGACAACGCTGCTCCCTTCTTTTGCGGCAAATTCGCGGACCCGTTGGACATAGGGGTTGTCCATCGAGGGGAGGTCGTTTTCACTGACGTTGCAGATGTAGAGGACCTTTTTGCGAGTGAGGAAGGGATAGAGTTTTGCGATGGCTTCTTCGGCAGGAGTAAGGGGGAGGGAGCGGAGAGGGAGATTTTGGTTGAGATGGGCGATCGCTTTTTTGAGAAGGTCGAGAGTGGGGAGGAGCTCTTTTTTGCCCTTGGCTTGTTTCTCGAGGCGGGAGTAGGTATTTTCAGCCATTTGGATGTCGGCGAGGATGAGTTCGAGGGTGATCACTTCGATGTCTTGAAGGGGATCGACGCGCCCTGAGACGTGGATTACTTTTTCGTTGTCGAAGCAGCGGACGACTTGGACGATGGCGTCGGTCTCGCGGATGTGGGAGAGAAATTGGTTGCCGAGTCCTTCTCCTTGGGAGGCGCCTTTGACGAGACCGGCGATGTCGACGAAGGTGCAGGTGGCGGGGATGATTTTTTTGCTGCTCGATTGCTGTGAGAGAACTTTGAGGCGGGGATCTTCGACGTTGACGATGCCGACGTTGGGGTCAATGGTGCAGAAGGGGTAGTTTTCGGAGGGAATTTGTTTGCGAGTGAGCGCGTTGAAGAGGGTCGATTTGCCGACGTTGGGAAGGCCAACAATGCCGCAGGAGAGATTTGTCATAAGAGTCCTTTGAGTGACCAGCCGAGGAGCCGTTCAGCGAGTGCATGATCGCCTGCTGCGAGGGCGGTGCGGATGCGAGTGCTCGAGATGGGCTCTCCGTCGAGGTGGAGTTTGGGGATGTATTCAATGATAAGGGGTTTTCCTTGGGCCCAGGTGCGGACCGCTTCTTCTGTTCCTTCGCGTCGTTTGCCAAAGGCGGCGCTCGTGCCGAGGATGAGATGGGTGAAGGTGAGCGATTCGAGGAAGGTGTTAAACGGAATGGCCGCGAATTCGCGGGTAAAGGGAAGGACGATCACTTCATCGATGCCGAATTGTTTGAGGA
>JAGWKU010000125.1 GCA_028873375.1 Verrucomicrobiota bacterium | reverse complement strand
ATCTGGCAGGGAAACCTAATTCCAAGGAAGGCAAAAAACACCCCTTCCGGGGAAAATATTACGCCTGAGATGGAGGAATGGGCCGAAGCCATAGTGAAGCGGGTGCTTCAGGCCGCGTGAACTAGGCGGCTAAAAGTTGCAAAGTCGAGCAAACCCCTTTTCTTTGATCATTTCATTCTCTTCCTCCACCCATTCCGATAAATCGTTTTTTTGCTTCTTCAAGAGCAGCAAATGCTTCATCCAACGGAAATTTCCAATAGTCTTGCCGAGGATGAGAATAAAATTGGATTATGAGCTCTTTGCCTTCTTGAGATAATTCTGCCCATTGAACACCGTTATAGAGAATCTCAGCAACTAAGTTTTCTCTATCGGGAAGGCTGGCTATAGTAATGCGAAATTTTTCCATTGTTTACCTATGGCTCTAAGAATCCGATCAAAAAACCTTTTTCATTGTAGCGAGCACCCCTATACCAGGGGCCATAATATCTACGACTTTTCCGTGTCTCTTAAACTCGCCATGGAGAATTTTTCTTTCCGGATGATTTAAAATGGATTCCAAAACTCTTTGCCCATGTTCATTCACTTGAGCAGGGTTTCCAACTGGCTTGGAGAAAACTGAACTTTCTCTATATCCATGTTTCATTAAGGCTCGGCCAGCCCTGGTAAAGCCTGCTCGGTCGAAGACTTGTCCTGCTTCTAAGAGTCTTTCAGTAGAAAAAAAGTTACTCAATATTCCGGGAGGAGGGACCATTCCTACAGCGCAGTCTTTGCTATTGGTAATCTTAAGAGCTTTGACCTCGGGAGTATATAAATAGGCTTTGTCGGTGGAGAAGGCTTCATCGATTTTTTCATGGAGCGAAGCGACAGTGGCATTGTAGTCTCCAATCGGATCTTTTTGATGAGAGAAAAGACTGTCTGCAGGCTCATTGAGAATTTCGGGGGCAACGTACGTCTTAACGGCGAGCAGTTCAGCTCGGGCTTCGGGGATAAGGGATCCAACATCAGCCGCTGTATCTAAAATTTGATGAGCGACGATAGAGCCTAATTCTCTGGCCTTTTCACCCCAGGTCCATTGAGCTTTTGGTTCGGGAAGAGGATCTGAAGGGATCTCTTCTAGGAGAGTCGCTTTTAGAGAAGCTGTTTTTTCTTCGATGAGTTTTGTAAGAATAGGGGATTCGGGGAGTGGTGGATCTAGTAGCGGAAGGGGCTCGGGGGGAGGGGTTTGAGCGATGGAATTTTCAGGAGGCAATGGTTCAAAGGAGGTCTGTGGAGAAAGGGGTGGATGATCTTCTTGTTGGCCAGCGGCGATGCCCGCGGCCGCTGCGCCAGCTGTGGCTGCAGCAGAGGTAGCCGCAGTGGTGCCGGCGACAGCAATAATGGTGACTGCAGCTACAGCAACAACCGCGACGACGACAGCTCCGATGATAATTGCTTTCTTGTGCTTCTTGACGAATTTTTTCACCTGCGAACACTGCTTGTGAACCCAGCTTTTGCACAGCGTAGCTTCGATGTGCCCTTCATAAACGGCAGGCTGGATGGTGTAGAGATCATGGGGAAAAAACTGAGGGTCAACTCGAGTGGTGCAAAGCAAGGTATAAGAGTCTTGTTCGAGAAGAGCGCAAGCGAAAGGATCGTTTAAGTCGGTTCCTTTCCAAGCTAAAAAAGACATCAAATCAGCGACTTTCTCAATTTGGTCCGGAGTGCATCGGTCGTCGATTTCTTCATCATCAATTAAATCGATCAGCTCGAGAATTTGGTCATAAGTAAGAGAATAAATCGGGGGAAGCGGTGGTGGGGCAGGAAGGTCGATGGGAAAGGGAACCGCCATTGCAGGAATGGTGAAGAGTAGAAGTACTCTAAAGAGGTGAGAGAGAAGGGTCATTGTAGCCTTCTTTGTTTACGCTTTTTTAGACGAGAAGACGATTTGACTTCATTAAAAAGGAATCGAGAAAATTCTTCTGTATCAGCTTTATTTCCTGACAATCCCATATGCTCGGTTTCTAAGTTCCATAAATAGTCAAAAAGAGCTTGATGGGAGGAGGAATGTTGAATGATATTGTATATTTCAGGGGAATAAGACTCGTATTCGTCTTTTGCTTCTGGCATATTTTTAATGCCGATAGGATCCCACTTTTTTAAAAGAAATCGATTGATTTTTTTGATAACTGAACTTTTTGTTTGTTTATTCATTAGTTGCTCTGAAAACGGTAATTACTTCTTCTTTTTCGTTTAAAATTACCCTGACTCTATTTGAAGCGTCATAATACTCGATAGTCCCGCATTTTTGATTAATATTTACTACCTCTCCTTTTTGAATGGCTTGTTCGACAATAGAAGGAGGAATTCCCCTATTTTGCATTTGATCAAGGGCATGCCCTCTATATAAACGTCCTTCAATATCAGTTACTGAATTTCTAGCAGGTTGAAATTTTGGATTTTTTAATTCCCACCCTTTTTTGCCAAAAAATCCTTGGCTAGGTGGAGGCAGCATTCCCACAGCGCAGTCTTTGCTATTGATAACTTTAAGAGCCTTGACTTCTGGGGTGTATAGATAGGCTTTATCGGTGGAGAAGGCTTCATCGATTTTTTCATGGAGCGAGGCGACAGTGGCATTGTAGTCTCCAATCGGATCTTTTTGATGAGAGAAAAGACTGTCTGCAGGCTCATTGAGAATTTCAGGGTTGGTGTATGTCTTAACGGCGAGCAGTTCAGCTCGGGCTTCGGGGATAATAGCCCCTATATCAGCCGCTGTATCTAAAATTTGATGAGCGGCAATAGAACCTAATTCTCTTGCCTTTTCACCCCAGGTCCATTGAGCTTTCGGCTCATGGAGGGGATCTGAAGGGATCTCTTGTAGGAGAGTCTCTTTTAGAGAAGCTGTTTTTTCTTCGATGAGTTTTGTGAGAATAGGGGATTCGGCGAGGGGCTCTGAGGGAGGAGTCTGGGCAATGGGATTTTCAGTAGGCAATGGTTCAAAGGAGGTCTGTGGAGAAAGGGGGGGGTGGTCTCCTTGTTGGCTGGCGGCGATACCAGCGGCTGCTGCGCCAGCTGTGGCTGCTGCAGAAGTAGCAGCAGTGGTGCCGGCGACAGCGATAATGGTAATTGCGGCTACCGTGACAACAGCGACGACAACGGCCCCGATGATAATTGCTTTTTTGTGCTTCTTGACGAATTTTTTCACCTGCGAGCACTGCTTGTGAACCCAGCTTTTGCACAGCGTGGTTTCGAGTGCGCCTTCATAAACGGCGGGCTGGATGGTGTAGAGATCATAGGGAAAAAACTGAGGGTCAATTCTAGTCGTGCAAAGCAAGGTGTAGGAATCTTGCTCGAGAAGAGCGCAAGCGAAAGGATCGTTCAAGTCGGTTCCTTTCCAAGCTAAAAAAGACATCAAATCAGCAATTTTCTCAATTTGATCGGGGGTGCATCGGTCGTCGATTTCTTCATCATCGATTAAATCGATCAGTTCGAGAATTTGGTCATAAGAGGCAGTTGCAAAACTCATTTGTCCGTTAAAACCGCCCTTTTGAGGCCATTTGCGTCCATTCTCCTCAGTCGGCCCGCTTGGGGCCGACCTCGTCAAATGGACCGTGGTGGCTTTGCCACCACTCGCAAATGGCCTCAAAATCATCGA
>JAGWKU010000124.1 GCA_028873375.1 Verrucomicrobiota bacterium | reverse complement strand
TTTGGCAAAGCCGGCGGCCAAGATTTCCATCAGGCCGAAGGCCGGCGCAAGAGGGGCTCCCTATTTGTAATAGGGGGCCCTGAGCGCGGATGGAAAGGTTGGAATGCCGGTTTTAGCCAAAAACCAAATTTTGAATCACGTTGTGTATAGCGGGAGTTAGAATGACAATGAAAAACACAGAGATGGCGTAAAAGGAGATTAAGCCGAAGACGCACATCAACGTAAAGTAAAGGCTTGTTTTTCGAGTCTTTAACTTTTGGTAGTAAAAAAGCATTTTCGGAAGAGAAACATAGACCAGGAAGAAAATGAGGAATAAAAAGGCTAAGATTCGGTAGACCTCTTTGCAAAAGAAAAGGTCGGTATTTTGGATGACAGAAATAAAAAGAGGAAATGTACTACCCAGAAAAAGGAGAGAGAAAGCTCCCATCAACAATGAGCTTGAGAAATAGGTTGGTTTTTGCGTCTTTTTCCATTTTGAGTAAGTTTGATAAGCAACTGGAAGGAAAAAAATCCCTACGGTTGACATCAGTATGAAGATAAATGTGTTTGTTGCTAAGAAAGGGGCGATAGAAAGATAAAAAGAATCCATAAGATTGACCTGGTTTGAGCAAGCAATCTATCAGGAAAACTTTTTTCTTAAAACATCTTTAGCTTGCCGGACCAGCCAAGTTTGGATCGGAGGGTGGAGAAATACTCATGCCGGTGGAGGTTGACGAGCTTGAAGGTTTGGGGAGACTTTTTGACCTGGAAGGTTTGGCCAGTGGGCATGAGGTAGGATTCGAGGCCGTCGGAGCGGACTTCGACGGGATCGTATTCGCTGAGGTATTTGATGTCGATGACGTGGTCGGCGGGGAGGACGATGGGGCGATTGGAGATAGTGTGGGGGCAAATGGGAGTGATGACGATGGCGTTGACCTTGGGGCTGATGATCGGGCCGCCGGCGGCGAGCGAGTAGGCGGTGGAGCCGTTCGGGGTGGAAATGATGATGCCGTCGGCGACGAAGGTGTTGACGTAGGTGCCGTCGACATGGATGGCGAGCTCGATGAGGCTGTAGTTGGTGTTGCGGTGGATCACGAGGTCGTTGACGGAGCGAAGGGTTGTGCCGTTATTGGAGCCTTCGAGAATGAGGCGGTGATCGATGGTGTAGTTGCCGTTGAGGAGGTCGGTAAGGCTTGGGTAAATGTCGGCAGCGGGGACGTCGGCCATAAAGCCGAGATGGCCGAGGTTGATGCCGAGGATCGCGGCGTCGAGGTGGGAATACTGGTGAGAGAGGCGGAGGATGGTCCCGTCGCCGCCCATTGTGAGAAGAAATTGGATTTCTTGGGGATTGATGGAGGAGAGAGGCTTGGCGCCGATTTTTTCGGCCTTAGCGTCTTCAGCCACGACAGTAACGCCCTGATTTTCTAAAAATTCCCGAATGCTCATCGCCAGCTCAAACGACTGCTGCTTCTGTTCGTTAGGGAAAAGGGCAATGATCATACAAAACCACCGAAAGCCACCGTAGGCTTATTATGGCATAGATGGAGAGGAAAAACAAGTGGATCAAAATAGGGAAGGGCGTGTTAGAATACGTAGTTTCCTATGCTCAAGATCCTTAAGGACCGTACATCCAACGTTTTATTTTTCTTGATGTTCGGTATTCTATGTTTGTTAAATGCCAATTACGCCATCCTTCGGAGCGCTCGTAACGCTTTGACAGTCACTGACTTAGGTGGCGGTGCGGGGTCGATTCCCTGGTATGAACTCTGTGGAACGATGCCGGGTGCTGTGTTGATGACCTTGGGGCTTACCTGGCTCCTCAACCGGATGTCGATCCTCCGAGTTTTTTTCATTGTGCTGGCGGCCTTTGTCGGCTTTTTCCTTGTCTTTGCGATTGGGATTTACCCCTACCTCCCGGCCTGGAAGGGGGTTTTGCAGGCTTGTGCCTGGATGCCGAAAGGGATGGCGACGCTCTTGCCCCAAATCGCTTCTCTTCTCTTCTTTACGATGGCGGAGCTGTGGAAAGTGGCTCTTCTGACGGTCCTTTTTTGGGGGTTTGTCAATCAATACATCTCCTTCGAGCGGGCCAAGAGCTTTTATGCGCCTCTCATGCTTGGCGGAAGCCTTGGCACCGTTTTAGCGGGTCCCCTGATCTCTCTATGTACTTCTGACTTTTTCTCGGGCGGCTTATGGAGCCAATCGCTCCTTCTCATTGTCCTCGTGATTACCTTTATTAGCGTCCTGACGGCATGGCTTTTTTCTCTCCTCGCTAAGCACTTTGCTGCCCCCGTCCCCAGTGCTGCTCCTCAAGAAGAGCCTAAACGAGAAAAACTCTCTGTTTGGGAGAGTCTTCTCATCTGTCTTCGTTCTCCCTTTCTCATGCTCCTGGCGTGGGTCACGATCGCCGACTATATCGCCTACGCTCTGGGCGAAGTGATTTTCTTCGACGTTCTCAAGCAACAATTTCCTGACCCGCGCGACTACTGCAACTTCATGGGGCAGCTCTCCCTCTGGAACGGCATCCTCACTGCCTTTAGCGCTTTTTTCATCACTCCCTATCTCCTCAAACGGTGCCGTTGGATCGTCGCTTCTCTCGTCACTCCCGTTTGCATCCTCGTCACAGAAGGAGCCTTTTTCATCGCTCTTTGGCATCCGACTCTTTCGACTCAAGTGGGTCTCCTCGTCGCCCTCGGCTCCCTCTTCTTCTGTCTTGCCAGAGCGGCCAAATACACCCTCTTCGACACCTCGAAGGAAATTTCCTTCCTCCTCCTCGAACCACTGGAGAAAATGCAAGGCAAGCTCGTCATTGACGGAATGTGCTCCCGTTTGGGACGCGGCGGCGGTTCTCTCGTCAGTCTAACCCTTATCCAACTCTTCGGAGGCGTTCTCGCTAGCGCTCCCTTCGCCGGCGCGCTTGCTCTCCTCATCGCCACCACTTGCGTCCTCGCCACTTCTCGCCTCGGCCACCTGGTCGAAGAGCGGAGAAAACAACAGGCGTAAAGAGCCGCGAAACGCGGAAAAAAAATTCACCACAGAGGCACCGAGAAGAGAGAGGTTACACAGAGGAAAAAAGATGATTTTCTCTGCAAAACCTCTTTCTTCAAGGATTCTTCTTATTTCTTTCTTTGATTCATTGTTAAGTTGGTTTAACATATCGAACTTACAACCGTGAGTTATGAATAAGTTTTTGTTTATTTTTTTGTTTTTGTTTTCTCTCTTGAAAGCTGAATCTGTCAGCTTTGAAGATTATTATTCCGTCAAACTTGAATCCATTCGAACGATAGCGCACAACTATCTTGATGAAGCTGCAGAAGCGGGGCTTTCTACTCCAAATTTACCATTTTGTCCTTTTGGAGATTGGTGGGTTTCATACTTGGTAAGCGAATGGGGGAATTATTCAGACTTTCAAATTGGCTTTAATTATTTATTCGGATTCAGCGAGAGATCCCATGCTTCAGGTCTTGAAGCATGTGAAGAAGTAATTTGTCGTTTGATGAAAGATCTAGAAGATACTACCATTACGCCGGAATATACACAACGTGATTCAAAATTTGGGAATTTGGCAAAGCCGGCGGCCAAGATTTCCATCAGGCCGAAGGCCGGCGCGAGAGGGGCTCCCTATTTGTAATAGGAGGCCCTGAGCGCGGATGGAAAGGTTGGAATGCCGGCGCAGCCAAA
>JAGWKU010000029.1 GCA_028873375.1 Verrucomicrobiota bacterium | reverse complement strand
AGAACCGAGAGCTGGCATCGTCGGCTTTTCCTGCGGAATACCCCTCTTCACTCGCGCCTTGCGAGACGCAATGGTCGCTCGCTCCAGAGGGGTATTCCGCGGGAGCCTCCTTGCCATCTCCCGATTCTTGAACCACTCCCGGTATAGTACTAGGGGGTTTCTAAAATACCGAGATCAACGAGCATGGCATAGATAAACCGTTGCTGGAATTTTCTGTCGGGGGTTTCGAGCTTGCGACCATAAAGGCTAGCGTCGGTCGAGAGTTCTTGTTGAAGGGATTCTTTTGTCGCCTCTTCGAGAGGCTGCCTTTCGATCCATTGCTGCCACCAGGCATAAACGGCATCTTTAGGAAGGCGGGGAGTGCCAATGGCTTCTTCGAGAACACCCGCTTGCCGTTCTTTGGTGTGGATCCTCCAAAATTCTTGGGCTCGTTCTTTACCCACAGTGTTAGCAATCAATACTTTCATAAGAGGGTCTACAAAGGCCATTTCGTCGTTAGCTGCGCCCGCTTTTTTTACTCCCATTTGTGGGCCATAGAGATTGATGAATAAGTTGTAGTTATGGATATCTTGCCAATCCACCACCTTTCCCATGAAGCCAATCAAGATTTTTTTCTTTGTATGTAGATCCATGTCTTTTGCGTAAATCCTTTCGAAAGTCGCTTCTCGATCGAGTTGTAGACAGTGGAGAATCTTGGCAGAGAGAGGAAGCTCCGGTTTATCTGAGATAATCGAATTGTAAATGCTTTCGACAACTTCAAACTTACCAGGGCCGCAATACTCGCCCCCTTCAATAGCTAGGCGAAGAAGCATATCAGCTTTTAAGACCGGATCTTGTTCCTGACGAAGATGATCGGCAATCACTTTTAAATAGTCTTCCAGTTGTCTATAATTTTTTGGCTCTCCCTGTAAAATGCGACGTTCTTTAACGGAAGTAATCAAAGCCGAAAGATCCTCTTTGGCCATTTCAATGAGTTTTTCATCGGAGGTTTCCGCCGAGTAGCCATGGATTTCTCGGAAGCGCACATCGTTTTTCGCTTTGCATCGAAAAGCCGACATATGAAGAGCCCAGTTAGTCGCTTCAAATTCCTGAGAGATGGTTGAAATATCGATGTTTGGCACCTGAGACATTGGAGATTGGTAATGGACGTAATTTCGGTTCATTCGAAGCGGAGTCATGCCGTTTAAAATCCATCTTAATTCTGTCGATCTCAAGCGGCCTTCTGGCATCTTGATGGCTACTTCCTTGCGTTCTTTCCATTTAAAATAAAGCTGAGCGCAGTAGCAGACGATACTGAGAGTGGAAATACATTTGTCAAAGATGTTTCCGCAAACCAGCCCTGTGATAATCATCAGAGGATATCCATAAGTATGGATGATCTGTCGCACCCTTTCCGGCAAAAGACCATTTCTATCGAGAAACCCAATGCCCAATATGCAGAGAGAGGCCACTGCAAAGAATGGCTGGCCAAAATAAAAAAGGGCTATGGTCGATACGAGAGCTGCTACGTGGCAAAGAATGCTGAGATGATTCTGGGCAAAGACGGCGCAAGAGCGGAGGGTAGGGTTCGCAATTCCTTTTTTGATCCAGATCGCCAAAAGAGGGGAGATTAAACAGGCTGCCCAATAAAAAGGAGCCGTAATAGTCCCCTGGCCAGCTGCGGCCATGGCTCTACCCGTATAATCCATCGCCTTATGAGTCTGAATGACTTGTAGAAAAGCCGTAAAATAAGCATTTCTACCCGCCCTGACGGAGTCTTCTAATCGCTTTGGCTCTGTGAGCGTGAGCCCGTATTCAATCCCCTCAGCAACGGGTAAAATATTTCCTACCATCTTAATAATGTCCTTTAAATATTATTTGATTATTATAACGAAAAATGACTTTATTTTGGGGCTAAAAAAATACTTTGTAATGAGCTTGGATTTGTGTATATACCGGGAGTGGTTCAAGAATCGGGAGATGGCAAGGAGGCTCCCGCGGAATACCCCTCTGGAGCGAGCGACCATTGCGTCTCGCAAGGCGCGAGTGAAGAGAGGTATTCCCCGGGAAAAGCCGACGATGCCAGCTCTCGGTTCTTGAATCACGAGCGGTATACTTAGGCTTTGCGTTTAAGATGCTCTACCTCCCGTTAAGAGGGAGCCGACTTTTTCATCAGGTCTCCTGAAACCCGGTCCTTTAGGGCCGGGTAATTCACATCCAAATTTGGGAGGAGTTCGAAACTCCTCCCAAATCATTCCCCGTTCTTTAGGGCGGGGTTCATTTCTGAGAAAACCTTCCCTAAAAAAACAAGGCCTGCAAAAGCAAAGCAACTGAATCTGAACAAGGATTGCTTCTCGAGTTTTTGGACACGGTTCTCGAGCTTTTCAACACTGTCATTGAGCCTGCGAAGTTCTTTGCTCATTCCGCTCAATTGAGCCACGATCTCCGCATGACGTTTTTCGTGAGCTTTTACAGTCGTCTCAAGCTGGTGTTTACGAGTCTCTTCAATACGTTGATGATATTGTTCAATGGGGGATGCTGACATGCGTGAGGATCATATGAAATTTTCGAGAAGTTTGCAAAAAAAAAGAGAAGGTCGTGTAATATTGTCTCCATGCTATTCGCCTCTGTCCCTCAATTGGAGGAATATCGCCCCATCGAACTTCGGCTCGATTTGTTCTCCGAGATCCCGTGGGCCTTTTTAAAAGAAAGAAGAAAACATCTCCTCCTCGCCCTTCGCCGCACTGCTCGCCGCAGTGAAGAGGAGAGAGAGGCTGTGATCGAACAACTCCTTGCTCTTGAACCCCCGCTATTTGATCTCGAAGGAGACATGCGGCCCGCCTTTTTGCATCGCGTCCTCGCCAAATACCCAGCGACAAAGTTCCTTCTCTCGTATCATAACTTCGATGAGACGCCTGCAGATCTCGATCCCATCTATAACAACCTCGCCAAATATCACGCCCATGGATACAAGATTGCCACCATGGCCCACTCCGCTTCCGATGTGCTGCGCCTACTTCTCTTCGGGCGCAAGCATTCCTCATTAAGTGTCATTCCGATGGGGGAGAGGGGAGCCTTTGGCCGTGTACTCGGTCCCATTGTAGGCAACCGAATCGATTACGCTTACCTCGACAAACCGACCGCGCCGGGCCAGCTCTCCGTCCGAGAATTGAGCGAGATCTACCGCTACTCGACTCTCAATAAAAAAACAGCTCTTTACGGCCTCATCGGAGATCCAGTGGACAAGAGCCTGGGGCATCTCTACCACAACCGCCTCTTTGCTGAAGAGGGACGCAATGCGGTCTATGTGAAAATCTCTCTGAAAGAGGAGGAGCTGCCATCTTTTTTTCCACTCGCCAAGGAGATGGGATTTCGAGGACTCAGCGTCACGATGCCGCTCAAGAAAAAGGTCCTTCCGTGGGTCGATTACCTCGATCCTCGTGCGGCGGCCATCGGCGCCGTAAACACGCTCGTCTTCACTGCCGGTCAAATCCTCGGCAGTAATACCGACGGCCTCGGCGCTCTCGATGCGATTGAAAAGAGGGGAGCGGTGCGAGGAAAACAGCTTGTGCTCCTCGGCGCCGGCGGCGCTGCTCGAGCCATCGCCTTTGAAGCAAAGATGCGCGGTGCAGAAGTATCTATCTTCAATCGGACCCAAGCAAAAGGACGAGCGCTCGCCGAAGCCGTCGGCGGCTTCTTTGGCGTTCCCGACCACTATGACTGCCTCATCAACTGCTCACCCGAACCGCCCTCCATCGAACCTCTTCCTGGCTCTCTCGTCCTAGATATCGTTTACGTCCCTCGAGAAACGCCTCTCTTGCAACGAGCTCAAAAGCGGGGTTGCCAAATCATCTACGGCGATGAGATGTTTTTCAACCAAGCGAATCGGCAGCGGCAACTATGGCTATAACTCTCTCCCTCTCTTTGCCCCAGCCCACGACACAACTTCATCTCGGCCACGGCCTCTTGGAGAGCGACCTTCTCACAAGCCTCTGCGAAGGCCATCGCATTGCCCTCGTCGCCGATGAAGCCCTTGAAACGCTCTATGCCGCTCCGCTCGCCGCCCGCCTTGGGGCCGACCTCTTTCTCATCCCCAGCGGAGAAAAAGCGAAAACCGAAGAGGCAAAACAGCGGCTCATCGAACAACTCCTCGAGAAAAAGCACGATCGGAACACCCTTCTCCTCGCTCTCGGTGGCGGTACGACGACCGATCTCGTTGGCTTTGTCGCCTCGATCTATCTCCGCGGCGTGCCGCTCATCCTCATTCCCACAACGCTCCTCGCCATGGTCGACGCCTCCATCGGCGGCAAAACGGCGATCAACACGCCCTTTGGTAAAAACCTCCTCGGCACGCTCTATTATCCCAAAGCGGTCGTCGCCGATCTCAACACCCTCCAAACCCTCTCTCCACAAGAACGACTTAACGGCCTCGCTGAAATCGTCAAAATGGGACTCATCGCCGATGCCACGATCCTCGAAGAGCAATCCTTCTCCTCTCTCATCGAAAAAGCGATCCGCGCCAAAATCTCCATCGTCGAGCAAGATCCGACCGAGCGGGGCCTTCGCCGCATCCTCAACTTCGGCCACACGATCGCTCACGCTCTCGAAACGGTGTCAAACTATCAGATGCCCCACGGCCAAGCCGTCGCGATCGGCTGCGCCGTTGAAAGCTATCTTAGTCACACCCTCGGCTACCTCTCCGCCACCGACCTCGCCCGCATCCCTCGCATTTCGGTTAGCCTACCTAAAAACTACCAACGGCAAGCTCTCTTAGAAGCGATGAAGCGGGACAAAAAAAACAGGCAGGGGAGTATCCGATTCGTTCTGATCGACCAAATCGGTCGCGCCTTTCCCTTCGACGGCGACTACTGCCGCTCCGTCAATGAAAAAGAACTAGAACCTGCCTTGGATTGGATGGAAGAAAATTCTCTCGACAAGAGCGAATTTTTTCCTTAGCATGTTCCTCTTTTTTAGGGAGTTTAAACATGATGTGAATTACCCGGCCCTAAAGGACCGGGTTTCAGGAGACCTGATGAATGACGTAAACCAAACCTCTAGTTCTTGCAACCAAATGCTGTCTCAAGTGTCGGTACACACAGAGTTCTCAAAGGGTCCTCCAAAGGTGATCGGTTATTATTCCATGGAAGAAACAGCAGATAAAGTAGCTGATTTCATTCGTGAGGTATTTACGGATGAAATTCCAGGACTCCAGGTGTTCTGCAGGAATTACGGTCGCGATCTCATTGGCCCTCTCAATCTCGATCCCAATTTGGGGCACCTTGATTTAGTGAAGGACGAAAAATTGGATGCCACCGGATGTCGATTTCTCCTCGGTCTCAAATTCCCCGAATTATATGATTACGGAAATCAAGAAGTTGAAATCGAAACGACAGATTGGAGAGAGTACGTCTAACCAAACAGGATGAATGTCCCTCCTTCAAAATCACACACGTTGCGAGCCATTCTCTTTGCTGCCCTAGCGAAGGGCGTTTCGCGCATTGAAGAGGCATTGCCCTCGCCAGACACACAAGCGATGATCGGGGCGGTTCGGCAGCTCGGCGCAGAGGTGACCGAAGAGGGGAGTGTCCTGGTCATTCGAGGGGGAAAATGGCAGGTCCCCGAGGATGTGATCCAGTGCGGTAATTCGGGGATCGTTCTTCGCTTCATCGGCGCTCTGGCAGGACTCTTGCCGGGCTATACAGTTTTAACAGGCGATGCATCGATTCGAGAGCGGAGACCAGCGAAGCCTTTGATCGATGGATTGCGACAGCTAGGAGCCTTTGCCGAGTCGGCGAAGGGAAATGGATTTGCCCCTCTCATCATCCGAGGACCGATCAAAGGGGGGAGAGCTGTGATCGATGGGGAAGACTCGCAACCTGTCTCAGGATTGCTCATTGCAGGAGCCTTTGCCGCGGCGCCGGTTGAATTGGAAGTGCGCAATCCGGGAGAAAAGCCGTGGGTTGATCTGACGCTCGATTGGTTGCGGAGATTGGGGATTCCCTTCGAGCGGGAAGGGTATGAAAAGTATCGATTGCAAGGAGGCGCTTGCATTGAGGGTTTTTCGTATCGAGTGCCGGGCGATTTTAGCAGCGCGGCGTTTCCAATAGCTGCGGCGCTGATCACCGACACGGAAGTAACGCTGACGAATCTCGATCGGGAGGACGCGCAGGGAGATAAGGCTCTTTTGGGTGTCCTTCAAGAGATGGGAGCTCGATTGATCATCGATGAAAAGAGCATCACCGTCCAAAAAGGATCTCGCCTACGGGGAGTGCGAGTCGACATCAATGGCTTCATCGACGCGCTGCCGATTTTGGCTGTGTTGGGTTGTTTTGCGGAAGGGAAAACCGAAATTGTGAACGGGGCGATTGCGCGCAAGAAGGAGTCGGATCGAATTGCAGCGATGGCGAGCGAGCTGAAGAAAATGGGCGCTCAGGTGGAGGAGAGGCCCGATGGTCTCGTCATCCACTCTTCGACCTTGCGCAGCGCCTCTTTAGAGAGCTACAATGATCACCGCATTGCGATGAGCCTCGCCGTGGCAGCTCTACGAGCTCCCAGCAAAATAGCCGGCGTTGAATGCATCGAGAAAACATATCCAAACTTTTGGGACATGCTCCATGAGTTTCATTCTGTTCGGGTTTAAGGGGTCTGGCAAGACGTATTGGGGACGAAAACTCGCACAAAAGTGGAAAAAGGTCTTTCTAGACACTGATGAGCTTCTACTTGAAAAAACAGGCCACCAAACCATTCGCGAATTGTACCAAGCGGTGGGAGAAAAAGAGTTCCGCTCGCTAGAAAAGCAGGTGATTGGAGAACTCGCTTCTGTCCAACAGGCGGTGATCGCCGTGGGCGGCGGAGCAGTTCTCGATCCAGAAAACGTCGCTCTTCTGCAGAAAATCGGGCAGCTCATCTATCTAGATGTGAGTTTAGAAACGGTGCAAAAGAGGGGAGTGACGCTCGTTCAAGGTCCCATCGAGGAGATCTATAGAGAGCGCAAACCCATTTACGAATCGATCCCCGCGCGCCGTGTCAAAGTAGAGGACTTCGATGGCCTCTAATTTCTTTGGCGAACTCTTTCGCATCACTACATTTGGCGAATCGCATGGATCTGCCATTGGCGTCGTCATCGATGGGTGCCCTGCGGGTCTGTCTATCACTAAAGAGGAGATCGATGAGGCGCTCGCGCTGCGCCAACCCGGGCGAAACAAGTTCGTCTCGCCTCGCTCCGAGAAAGATGGCGTTGAAATTTTATCAGGACTCTACGAGGGAAAGACCACTGGAGCACCGATCGCCCTTCTCATCCGGAACCAAAATGCCGATAGCAGCCCATACACGGCGATCCAGAATCTCTATCGCCCGGGCCATGCCAACTTCACTTATCTCGAAAAATATGGCCTCTTTGATCCGAGAGGCGGGGGGAGGGCATCTGCACGCGAGACGGTCGCTCGCGTCGCAGCCGGCGCAGTGGCCAAAAAACTCATCGGCCACTTTGGCATCCACTGCGTCGCTTTCGTCGCCGAAATCGGAGGGATTGGGATCGATGCCGATCTCACCGACCTAGCCACTCTACGAGAAAAGACCTACTCGAGTCCGATTTTTTGCCCCGATGAAAGGCAAGCCGAAGAAATGATGCGCAAAATTGAAGTGGTAAAAGCAGAAGGCGACTCGCTTGGCGGCATCCTGGCTTGTGTGGCTCACTTACCCGCAGGTCTCGGCGATCCGGTCTATCAAAAACTCGAGGCGAAACTCGCCGCCGCCATGCTCTCTCTTCCGGCGACGAAAGGCTTTGAAATCGGCGAAGGTTTTGCGGCAGCTCGCCTCCGCGGCTCGGAGCACAACGACTCCTTTATCGCAAACCAGGGGAAAACCTCTCTTGCAACCAATCGAGCGGGAGGTACTCTCGGCGGCATCTCGACGGGCGCACCTCTCTACTTCCGAGTTGCCTTCAAACCCACTTCGAGCATTCAAAAACCTCAATCCACCGTTACCCTGCAAGGAGAGCCAGCAACTCTTCAGCATCCCCCTTCCGCCCGTCACGACCCGTGCGTCGCCATCCGAGCAGTCCCTATCGTCGAGGCAATGGTAGCTCTCGTCCTCGCCGACGTCCTTCTGTTCAATCGCTGCGCAACTCTTCATCAGGTCTCCGGATGTGAATTACCAGGCCCTAAAGGACCTGGTTTTCAGAGACCTGATAAAAAAGAGCTGACTTTTATCTAATTTTCAGTTAAAGTGTTCGGTCGCTAATCTAAGGAAATAACTATGTTTACTATAATGCGTCGACCAGACAATGAACCCTGCCCTAAAGGACCGGGTTTCCGGAGACCTGATGAAAATCAACTGCCCGCTCAGATATACTCTGTTCCCTGTCATCTCTATGAAGGGCCTTACATTCCTCCCCTCAGCCTTCCGCTAATGCTGGCTACTCAACAAAAAACAAGAGGAGTGGTAGAGTCTGTCTTGAGAGGGCTGCGACCATTGAGAATTATTCATGATTACCCCCAATTGCAGCCATGAGTTGCCGAGTCGAACTTCATCCCAACCACGTTCGTGTCCAATTTAATCAGGGCCCCGTTGTCTGCTCTTCCTACCGGCCTAAATTTTTTGAATCTCCTCCGTCTTCCCCTTCGAAACGAAATTACTCTCCCTCTTCGATCCTCTCCCCAACTCCTTCAACCTCGAATTCAACCCCGAATGAGAATGCTCCCTCTCCTATTCTCTGCCCAACCCCTTCCAGACCTGTCGTGATAGAGAATTTGGAGAAGATCGTCTCTCAGCTCAGTCAACAAGAAAAAACGGCCCGAGTAGCGAGCAAATACCTGCGATGATCGATTAAAGAGTACCTCTCTTTAAATCGGCGATTTTTTGATCAATTTCTTTTAATTCTTCCTCGCAGAGTTGCGAAATTTCCCATCGGAACCCAATGAAAAAAACCGCAGCAAAGGCGGCAGGATACCAATATCCACCCCCAGCAGACAGGAGCGCAGTCGTGAAAGCTCCCCGATTGATCCATTTAACAGAGGATTGAGGGCCGTCGATGAGCCTCTCCATCCAGGAGCCTGTTCCGGCATATTCAGCTCTTTTTTGTTCCAGTTTCTGAATCGTTAGATGATCGCTAGAAAATCGTGTCATTGTCTCCTTCCAAATTAAGGAAACGTCAATGATACAAAAATTTTTAAATAATCTTCAACTAGAAACCAAAGCCGAGAGTGACGGTTGGCTTCCACCGCTCTTTTGCAGGGTCTAAAGCTGAAAAAGGAGAAGCGAGGTCGCTTGTCAAAGGAATGCTCGCACCGACCTGCACAAAAATTTTCTCATGTGCCTCTGGAAAGAACTCATATCCAATCAGCAATTCGCCTGTAGGAAACGTCTTGTCGCTCCGGTCGAAGGTATGGTGCAGAAATCCAGCGCCGGCCCCAGCATAGAAATAGGTTTGCGAATTGTAGAACGGGTAGGTCAAATAGAGCGCTTTGCCCGAAGTCCAACTCTCCTGTCCAAAGAGGGGAGCGTAGTTGAGGGAGAGGTCAAATCCTTGGCTCTTGACGTGGTAGCGGTAGCCAGCGCCCATCTCGTTACCCACCTTGACATAGCGAAGGTGAGTCGCCTCTTCGGCGAGGAGTGCCCCGCTGAGAATGAGAATAAAATAAAGCTTTTTCATCAGGTCTCCTGAAACCCGGTCTTTAGGGTCGGGTAATTCACATATCACTTTAAGTGCTTCAGTGCGTCGTGGTAATTGGGCTCTTCAGAGACTTCCGATACAAGTTCCGAGTAGAGGACATGGTCCTTTTCATCGAGGACCAGAACGGCGCGGGCGAGGAGGCCAGCGACAGGCCCATCTTGAATGAGAAGCCCGTAAGATTTTCCAAAGTCCTTATTTCGCATCATTGAAAGGGTGAGCACATTATGAACTTGCTCCTGTTCGCAAAACCGTTTTTGAGCAAATGGAAGGTCGGCGGAAATGGTGATGATCACCACGTCAGGATTCTTTTTCGCAAAGTCATTGAAGTGTTTGGTCATGATGCTGCAAGTCGGTGTGTCGAGGCTCGGCACAATGCTCAAGAGCTTTTTTTTGCCGTTGAACTCCGACAATTTCCGATCCTTTAAATCCTTGTCGACCAAAACAAAATCGGGCGCTTTGGTGTTGAGAGGGGGAAGCTCTCCAGTGGTGTGAATCGGTTTTCCTTTCAGAGTAATTTGAGCCATGAAATCTCCTAAAATTTGCAAAGAAAGCTAGCATATTGTAAGGGAAGAATTATGAGAAGACTCTTTTGGATGATCTTTCTTTTAGGCACCTACTTCTGGATCCTTACCTCGGGTCGTGAACAATGGCTCGTCAACAACGGAAAGGCTCTTTACCAGACCGCTATGGAGTGGCTGGAAGACGCCGACGCCGACTTTCAGCTCAAAAAGCTTCACGAAAAGAAAAAGTCGCGCCGCTGGGACTGATAATGAAGTTCTTCTACCAGTTCTGCACTCTGCATTCTGAGTTCTGCGTTTAACCAAGCCAGATCATGCTGGCACCGATCAAGATGACAATACAGGCGAAGATCCGTTTCAGAATATCAATGTGGACTTTGCGCGCTAAATAGACGCCGATCGGAGCGGTGAGAAGAGAGGGGATCGCCATGCTCAAAAAAGCAGGAAGATAGATCGACCCATAAGTTTCTGCGTGAGAAGGGGAGGGGATGATGAGGAACATGATCGTTCCGATAAGGGCTGTGAAGAAAGTAGCAGCTGAAGAGGTGGCTGCGATGGCAGTCGCGCTAAAAGGGTAACCAAGCAGGACGGGAAAAGTAAATGTGCCGCCGCCAATTCCGAGAAGGCTAGAGAGATGGCCTATCACAAGACCAAATAAGGCAAGGGTAAGATTCGGCTTATGACCGAAATGGGGGAGTGGAAGTCGGTGAAAAAAGAAGTAAAATCCGAGCAAAATAGCTATATTGCCAAAAATAAGACTCAAGAAATGGGCCGACAGAAGATGAGCTAAATGGGCGCCTGAAATGGAACCTATGGCAAGGCCGGGCATTAAAAAGCCGAGGGCGGTGAATTGAATGTGCCGCGCCTGATGATGAGCTAACGTTGAGGCAAGGGAGGTTACTGTGGTCACTGCTAAAGAGGTGGCAATTGCTAAGTGCATTACATTGCCGTCAAACCCATACCAAATCAAAACGACGTAAGTCGCAGGAACGGCGAGAAGGCCGCCTCCGATCCCCAAAAGTCCCGCCAAAAGACCTATCGCTAAACCGAGTGCTACAAAAATCAATTCCATTGACTTATAAGTAATATTTTATTATATCATTTGTCAATGTTGCTTGAAATTAGGGATGAGGACTATTCTTATTTTCATGAGCGATATTTCAAGATCGGATTGGATAAAAGCGCAGGAGTTTCTAGTGAAACTCATCCATACTCTAACGCCTTTGGCGGAAGAGGAAGGGGTGGTTTTGCCGCTAGAAATTTCCAAGAGACTTTTCGTCCCTCCAAAAGAGGTTGAACAACATTTCGCTCAGCACCACTCCACGATCCGATGGCTTCCTAACCTTTTAAAAGCACAGGACGAAGTCAAGGAATGGCTCGACGTGCTAGAAGAAAAAGAGCCCTCAGCCAAAATGCCAACAAAGGTTACCTTGGAAGAGGAAAAAGATTTCCTCTCGACGCCGCGCCAAGGGGAAACCAATACTCCGTTCCTATCTCAAAAGGAGTCCCGAGAACAGGAGGGAAGGGGGGAGTCTGATGAACCCCGCCCTAAAGGACCGGGTTTCCGGAGACCTGATGAAAAACCGACACGAGACATTTCTCGAGAAGAGGAGAAACCAGAGGTCCGCTCTGAAGGCTTTTTTCGCCGCTCGCCAATGGCGCCCCTGCGACGACCAATCGAGACGACCTTTAAGCCATTTCCCGCCAGCCGGTTTTCCAATTTCTCTCAGCCCACCCGCCTCGAAGCGCCGATTATGCAGCCCGCTCACAAAGCCATCGAAGCGGTACGGACTGCCATCCGCTTCATGGCCAATTCTATGCAACTCGAACAGCCTCGCATCGACGAGCTGCAACGAGCCTTAAAAAAGATCAAACCGCTCCTCGAGCAATTGATCCAAGCGGTCGAAGTGAGTTCTGAAACAGCTCCCGTGCCCCACGCGACTCAGCACCGCTTCGTGCCGAGCACAACTCCTTTTTCTCCCGCCCTTCGTCTCTTATCGCCTCGCCGCAAAGAAAAGAAAAAACGAGACAAGCGAAGAAAAGACAAAGAGTCCAGCGAGCAGTTTCCCTCTCCTTTTTAAGCCTTTACGTTTTTTTAAAGATTTTTCTTGCCAAGCTTTTCGAAATTATTTAACTTGATTAAAGATTTAATTAAGAAAAGGAGAGAGGCTGTGGTCGGATGCAACATATTAGGTTCACTTTGTAGAAAAATTTGCGATTATTGTGCAGTTCGGGCGCTCTGCGACTGTTCAAGCAGCAGTATCGTCATTGTTGCCGACATCAAAGATCCTGGAACACAACAATTTATTGCGAGAGTCATCCAGGACAAAGATCGCGATTTAGTAAAAATCCTCAATGCAGTCGAAGACAACAAGATACCCACTGAGCTCAAGGTTCATCGAATCGTGCAGAAACCGGGGATGGACCAAGAAAAGATCCAAGCTGCCATTTTGGACATCGCCAAGCACAATCTCGGAGAACTAAAAGGGGAGGGGGGGAAAGAAGAAGGTTGGAGCCGTTTATCGCTCGCTTGCCATCTTGCTGGGGTCGACCTTCAGCAACGGTTTGCAGAACTTGAGCCGATCACTGCTAAAGAGCTTGAGGCTCTCAAAAAGAACGTCGTCGAGGTTAAAAAATATGGATGCTCCAGCGCCGTCTTATGGAAGCTCGTCTGCGACAATGTGAATGATTGGAAAAAGCTCAAAAAAATTGACGGGATGGATACCAAGCAGCTCAACTTCCTCCGCAAAAAACTGCAGCGAGTTAAACATTCTGAAGTGCAACAGGCAACTTTTGATGACCTTTCAATCGAACTCAAAGAGATCTTTTTCGAAGCAGCCAAATTGAGCAAAGTAAAGGTCCATCTCTCGTTTGAACCCTGGGTTCTTCGCGAGCATTCTCCCTCTTCTGCTTCTTTTGGACGCTCCCCCTCTCGTAGTTCGGCCTCACGAATTGAAGAGAAAGAGGAAAAAAGGGAAGAAAAAGAGGATCGTTGACAAGGAGCGCGCTGTTCGAGTATGCAGGAGAAATAGGAGATCTTTGCATGCGAAGCATTTGGTGGGGGGCGGCGCTCCTCCTTTTGAGCGGCTGCGTTGGCAACAATTCGCTCTATACGGCGTCAGCATCTGAAAGAAACATCGATAAAATGTCCAACCTGTGTCTCGGCATGTCCGAAAGCGAAGTGTTGGATGTGATGCGCCATCCTTATAGCCACCAATCCTTTCAGATCGGCGAAGATGAGTACGACGTGTGGTTTTACATCACAAGTCCCACCGTGCTCGGTCAAACTCGCATGGTGCCACAAAACCTCACCCCTTTAACCTTTAAAAATGGCGAACTCGTCGGGCGAGGGTACAATTACTACAACTGGCTCGTTCAACAAGAAAATGCTAGAGCTAAAGGCAACCAGAAAAAACAAGAAACCCCGCAAGAAGACACCAGCCTCGAAAAGGCCCTGCAACAAAGCAAAACGCCTGCTACCGGTCAGCCGGCAGCTCCGCAACAGCCCGAAGCTGTCCAGCCACCTCAGCCCATACAACCCAATTCTTCACCTGCCGGCAGCCCGCCTCCCAATGCGAAACCGGCTCAAAAGCCCGCTGCCAAACCGGTCTCTCAATCTTCGACTCAAGAAGACAATAAAGATGAGAACCAAGAGCGCCCAAAAAACCGAAGAAGGGAGAGACGGGAAGATAGAAGAAAAGAAGATCAGCAGAAGAAGTCCGATCAGGACAAAAACCAACCTCCTTTCAACAAAGAAGATCAAGAGACCATCGAAGAAGAGTCTGAACAAAATTTCGACTTTTGGTAATCTTGTAATCCGATAAACCCCGCCCTAAAGGACGGGGAATGATTTGGGAGGAGTTTCGAACTCCTCCCAAATTTGGATGTGAATTACCCGTCCCTAAAGGACCGGGTTTCAGGAGACCTGATGAAAAAGCTAAAAATCCTCTTTCAAAATAACGAGAAGTGGGCCGCCGAAAAAACAAAGCAAGATCCAAACTATTTCAAGCGTCTTGCCAAAGACCAAGACCCTCACTTTCTTTGGATCGGCTGTTCTGACAGCCGCGTTCCTGCCAATGAAATCGTCGGCCTAGAGCCGGGCGAGCTCTTTGTCCACCGCAATGTCGCCAACATCTGCCCTCACACCGACTTCAATTGCCTCTCTGTCCTCGAATTTGCCGTCAACATGGTCCATGTCGAACACGTCATCATTTGCGGCCACTACGGCTGCAGCGGCGTCAAGGCCGCGATGGAAGATCACCACCTCGGCCTCGTCGACAATTGGCTCCGCAATATTCGCGACGTCCATGCTCGCCACAAAGAAGAACTCGACGCCATCCAAGATCCCCATCTACGGCACAATCGGCTCGTCGAACTCAATGTCCTCCAGCAAGTCCTCAACGTCTGCCATACCACCATCGTCCAAGAAGCGTGGGCAAATCACCGTTCTCTCTACATTCACGGCTGGGTCTATGACCTCGAGTCGGGCCGGCTCAAAGATCTCAACAGCTGCTTCTCGAGTCTCGATCAAGTCGAAGAAGTCTACCGCATCCAAATGAAGCGTCAACACTAAACACTAGCGCTAAAATCTTTTTTTCTTTAAAGTATTTTTCAAATTTTAACTAAAGGCCTTCTACTGACAAAAATCCCAAGCCCACATCCTGGCAATTCTTCTCCTATTTATTCTGAACACACTGCAGTTGAACAACCCTCTCTGCAAGACTTGAGAGAGCGTGGAATCGTCCTCACTCCTCTTCAGGTCCACACCCCCCTCCGTCTTCAATGGGCCGCTTCACCTATTCTTTCTAAAACCGCTACTCCAATTCTTATGAGAGCGGCTCAAGAGAAAAAGAACTGCGACGAGAAATCTCCTGCTGATTTTGTAAACGCTTCCGCTCAGACAGAAATGATCTCTAAAGAAAACAGCTCTCAACATGACTCCGATGAGAAATCTCCTGCTGATCTTGTAAGAACCGCTCCTCAGACGCAAACGACCTTCAAAAAAAAGGCCCCTCCAGCAGACACTCTCTTCGTTGTAGGTAAGGTTGTCTCTGCCGTTGCGTTCACCATCTTCTCAGCTTATATAAGCTCGTATTTCTGGGAAAATTAGGGGATAGGGGATGATAACGCCTACCTTCACGATCACTTCGATTGACCGAACTCATCGCCATTTTAACATGCGTACAAGCGACAGACGGGAATGGGCTCTTTCCTCTAAAGACTTCAAAAGGCTGTTCCAAACTCTCGCCACTACGCCAGAGAATCCAACCTCGCTAGACCAACTCCGAATATTTGAACACGTCTTTGCCATCGGACACCCAGTCCAAGTAACCTATGATGAAGGGGGGAACCGCTATCTTCTCACCGACATCGAGGTCTCCGCCAAGGCGCAGTTTCGATGCACCCAGATCCCTCCGCCTAAGGAAGCTTCTCCACGCATTATCTATGTCGAAGTTCCACGCATCCTCGTCAAGATACCCCCCACAGATTTCCGCCGAGCGTTGAAAATTACTCTACTTACCTGTCTGGTCGCAGGCATCATTTTAACTGTATGAATTCCATTTCACTTTACAATGAAAGAATCTCTCTCAGCTTTCTTTGAACTTGTTCCTGATCAGAAAGGGAGAGATGACCTAAACGATCGAGGATCAATCGATGGTCGAGAGTGAATAGTTTAAAACGAACGATAGAAGGGACGGGGAGTCCGGTCGGCGAAAGATCTTCAATCACTATATCCGACGACCAAAGCTCTTGGTGGGGTTTTACAGAAGTAATCATAGCCAAAATGCTAGACCCTATCTTTGCATTAAAATGTCTTGCTGAAGAGAGGATAAGAGCAGGCCGAATTTTCACTGCTTTTATATCTGCGAAGGGAAAAGGAACTTTAACCACTTCATAGCGGTCATAAGTCCTTGTAAGCTTGCTCATCTTCCTCAGATTTCCATTCATTCATCGTCTCACTCAACGCCTGAGTGTACTCCAGGTCTAAGGGAGATGTCTTTCGAACGACCACTGTGTCATCAGGGAGTAACTCGTATAAGACCTGATCCCCACTCTCCAAATGCAGATGCTCTCTAATTTCTTTTGGAATGGTCGCTTGATATTTGGAGGTCAATCTCGCTGAATACCTAGATCTCCCCCCTCTTCTTTTCTTCTTTCTAGACTTCATTGCCATGCTTATCAATCCCTTTACCCAATACTGTATTACAGTATTACATTTTTCCTCAACTAACTGCACATCATGTTCTTATCCAGTTACTTACGCAACAACCAGTGTCGCTGAAAATTACCTTGTTTACCTGCCTTATCACGGATATAATTTAACTCCTATGACCTCCATTTTACCGTTTTCAACGGAACCTCTAGACTCTGCCGCCTGGGAAGGACGTCATCAGCTCCTCAAAAGCTTTCCCAAGAACACCTTTTTAGGTAACCTAGCGAAGAGGGTAGGGGGCTGGGATCCGAAAAACCCAGAAGAATCCGCTTTCCTAACTCAAAGCACTCTACGCAAGGCAGCCGATCTCATTCAACGGGCGATGCCCCTTCTTACCCTCGAAGAACGGAGAAAGATTCCCTCTTTTCAACGAGCTCCGACCCAATGGGGTCTTAGATCCTTGCAAGTGATGGGGGAGGCGATCGCTGAAAAACGGGCCCAAAACCTGCTTCGCTTCCTGGAGTTCTACGCTGAGACCTTCAAAGATACGAAAGTGCAGAGATTTCTAGAAAGCCTGCCTTCCGATTTAACCGTTCGTGAAGTGGCCCAACGATGCCGCACCTACATCAAAGAGCATGGAGGGGAGATCTATTTTAGCGTTTGGTCTTTCGATGTATCAAATCAACCTCTTCATCCTCCTGAAGTCAAATACTTCTGGCTTTATCGCGGAAAGGGATCCTCCAGTTCTCGAGAATATACCCTTTTTCAAGCAGCTCAACGGGGAAATGAAGAGACGTTGGAAGCAATGATCCCTCTCATCCATACAGATAACGATTGTCCCGCTCCTATACATGGAGCAATCAGAGAAAGCTTTTTAAACGGCCATCATCATCTTACTCGTGGGCTCATCGACCGATATAAGGGGACTTATTTATATCTTCATCATAGCCGGACTGCAACTCTAAACGATCCGATGCTTGGCCTGATTGAACTGATCCAAAAAACCAGGCAAGTCAGCCAGCGGATGACAGAGAGTGCCATTTCCACAGCCTCCACAATCGAAGACCCAGCTACTTATCAACAGGTGCGGCAGGTCCTTCTCAAAGCCCATAAGTCAGCCATCCAACGAGCCGGCCGGGGTTTCTAAAAGCTCCCTTGCATAACGTCTGATAATACATGTTATGTTTGACAATCAAGGAAGCGACCAAGACAAAAGGATTAGCTTTGAACCTCTCCCTCCCTTTATAGTTCCTTCAATTTTTAAAAATTCAGGAGCTCTCCATGAGTTCTATCTCTGAGGGGTTCTTTCATTGAGTAGGGAAAATTCGGTACATCCTAACACGATGGTAGCGGTTGGATATTCGTTGAGCCAGGAAGCGAGGCGTCTAGATTCTGTTTCAAGTTGGGATCCTCCTAGAATACGGTCGATCATTTGATCGAGCTTG
>JAGWKU010000028.1 GCA_028873375.1 Verrucomicrobiota bacterium | reverse complement strand
TCGATGATTTTGAGGCCATTTGCGAGTGGTGGCAAAGCCACCACGGTCCATTTGACGAGGTCGGCCCAAGCGGGCCGACTGAGGAGAATGGACGTAAATGGCCTCAAAAGGGCGGTTTTAACGGGCAAATGAGTTTTGCAACTGTCTCACTTGTTGGAAGTTGGTAGAGGAAGACTTTTAAGCGCTTCACGTGCTCTTGCAGCAGCGTCTGCTGAATCAGGACCTGCTGGTTTCTCGACAGAAAGAGGTGGCAAAGGAGGTAGAACTGGACGAGCTACAGAAACAGGTTCAGGATCAAGCAATAAAGGCGTTTGCTCGGTAGGACTATCAGAACGCGTTTCCTCAACTGGACGAGTAGCAACAGTTGAAGAGCCGGAGGAATCGTCAGCAGCTGCTGGGTTCTTTTTAAAGGATTTCTTTCTTTCTTTGTTCTTATACTCTTCTATTTCTTTGGCTTTTCTTCTTTTCCCCCAGGGAGTAATGTCGTATATACCTTTGGTGATGCCATAGAGAGGACAGAGAATAATGAGAGCAGGAATGATCCAGAGTGCTTTGCCAAGCCGACCCCAGGTTGTGTACGTACTGATTTTTTCTTGGAAGTTTTTCCTAGAATATTCAGAGTTCTTGGCTACTCGAGGAATGTACATAAAGAGATCATAGAGTTTTTTCAAACCAATTCCCAAAATTATGGAAGGAATAACCTGAATTTTAACATAAGAATTTTTCCTAGGATCGTTGTACATCTTTTTTATCTCTCCCCACATATCAGGAGCAAAAGAAGGTTCTTCTAGCTTGAGCGATTCTTCCCAATGATCTTGCTTCAAGGCCGCTTTAGCGATGAGGTTCGTCGTCCAGATATGGCATCTTCTCCAGTCTGTGGTCAGCCACATGCCAGCAGTGACTGCACTCAAAATTGCATACACCAGGAGGAGATTGCCCCCTCCCATTGTCATGGAAAGAATACCTAAGATCGAAGCAGTGAGACCTAGAGCTGCGATGGTCAAAAGAAGAACCTGTTTTGCTTTCTCCCGGAAGCTTGCCTTATCAATTCGGTTGATGAAAAGCTTTGCTTCGTTCAGCGCCTTGGTGACCACTGATCGATCTTTATTAAAAAGGCCGCGGAGCAAATTATCCACCATATCACCTACTTCAACCGCACTTTCTTTCCCAACTCGTCGGATGAATTTGTCCCACTTCTCTTCGAATTTCTTCTTTTTTGCTTCTTCATTATTTTCAATGCCAATCTTATCAGCCTCGGTCAAGGTAATCTGCTGTCGGAGAAAGAGAAGAGATTGGAGAGCTTTTTCTCGATCTCTCATCCATTTTCCAGTCCTTTCCTTAGCCAATTTCTTTGTATGTTCGGGCAGGCTATTGAAGTAGCCAAAAAGAGATTTCTCCAATTCCTTGTCTGGATGTTCGATTGCATTCTTTCGATGCAAGATAGCTCTAAATTCTTGGCGATATTCCTCGATATAGGAGAGGGATCGAGCGGCGTTCACACCAACAGCCGAGTAGAGAACTAACGCTAGAGCGTTGATGGCAAAGCCGCCGGCAGTAGCAGCAGCAACACCTGCCGCAGAAGGCTCACACAGACCAGGCACAAAACCGACAGGAAATGCAGCGCCAAGGGCCGTGTAAGAAGCACCTCCGAGACCTCCTACGAACGCTTGTATTTGCCCCTCTTTATCGCCGATTGCTTTCGCTTTCTTCCAAGCTTCCACGCTATTTTTGGTAATCAATCCACCAACAAGGAGCATGAAAGGCGTTGCAACCACGCCCGAGATAGTACAAGCCATAGCTAGCGCCGCGTTAGGTCCTCTGGCTGCCAAGACCGCATTTCCCTTATTTCTTGCCTTTGAATTGAAGTCAAGAAGCGTGGCGCCCGCTTCAGAAGGCGTTCCGAATTTCAATTTGCCCAGCGTAGCTTCCCACATTTTGCCAACGATTTCCCAAAAACGGCCTTTGTGTTTTTGGTACCATTTATCGGTCAATTCTTTATTCAGCCCACTTACCTTTTCTCGGATTTGCTTTCTATCACCCAGTTCTTCATAGTTCGTCGACTCATCTGGTCTCTTTAAAACCAGATCCTCGATTTCCTTGCGAAACTTTTCAAAGGTGTAATGAGCAGCGTTGTAGACCTTCTTGAGCGACTTTTGAAGTTCGGGGTATTGCGACCAAGACTGATCAGAGAGGCCTAAGCGCCTCTCGTTCTGATGACCTTGCTTGACGATCGAAGCGCCCAAATCTTTAAAAAATTCGGAACGTGTCTTTTCGGGGAGCGCCTGGATCTCCTTTGCCACCAGCTCGAGGTCTAGAAAGTCTAATTTGCCGATCGAGTCGACTTTGTAAGTCACAATCTCACCTTCGTTATTATTATACTATTATTATGCCATATCTAGATTAAATAGTAAATAATTTAATAATAACGGGACAGAGCAGAGGTTACTCTTAAGTTGCTTATAACAAAGTGGTTAGTAAGAATGTGAATTACCCGGCCCTAAAGGACCGGGTTTCCGGAGACCTGATGAAATAGACGCTAAGAGGGGAAAGCCGCTGATTTAGGAGCCCTTTTCTTGATCTTTCAGGTGCTCGTTCCATATCAGTTTCATTTGGCCTTCGAGGGCTTGGATGTTTGCAGTTTGTTCCTCGTTAAGCTCTGCAAGTGCAGGAAAAAGAGCTTTTTTAACTTCTTCTATAGCTGTGTTTTCGTCCTTTTCGCCGTACTTCTTTATCACACTAATCAATAGGTCTTTTTCCTGAGAGGAAAGATCTTTCTTTTCGACTAGTTTTTCCACCAGAATCACCCACTTCGGCTGTTTAGAGGCAGTCACCGTATTTGAGACAAAGTAATCTACCTCTTCTTCAAGAGTAAGCCCATCGGGAGTCGGGGTAGGCTAAGGAAGTTCTGGGGGGACTTCCGGTGTTTCATCAAAAACAGGGGTCTCTGCAGTCAGATGATATTCCTTTCGAATCCAATCAGTCGCCCTCTTAATCGCCCCTTCACTTGTGATCTTAAGGGAGATCAAAGCTTCGCGGAAAAAGTACAAAGCTAACTTTTCCTCTTTCTTCTTAAATTCATGTTGTTGGTCATTATTTTTCAATCCGAGCCCGCAAATGAGCATTAACCCTTCAAAGAACTCTTTCAACTGACCTTTTTGCCATGGCTCTAAGAGGTTCCCATTGGCTAAAGCCTCCAAGCTTTGTCGAATTTGTTGAGCTATGCTGGGAACTTCTGTATTAAGATCGTTGGCGTCTGAAATCTTAGGCCATTCGATCAGCTGAACTGCTTTTGGCTCTTTGTGTCCGAGGCTATTCCTTCTGGGTTTTCCTAGAGGTTTTGAATGCTTGTCAGAAAGGTCTGATTCACTTTTTCTTCTTTGCAGGCGAAGAGGAGCGTCACCTACACTGAGCCTTCTGGACCTTCCAGGAGGGGGTTTGGGACCTTCGTAAAGCTCTGTTTCGCTTTTACGTCGTCCTTGCCTTGGTTGCTTAGAAAGCCGCAACTGGATCGTTAATCCATTGTCTTCTTCTGGCTCTTGAAAGAGTTTACCTAGCTCTAGATCGTTCTCTTCTTCTGTGGGAGGCCCGGGTTTTACAGGAGACTTGGGAGAAAGCAATGAATTTACAACTTTCATTCGATCGTGGATTTGGACCCATGGTTTTTCCTGCTTAGCAAGAATTCGATTTGCGATCTCTACGGTGTTCTTTTCCGTTTTATGATTCACTTCCAATTTCTTTTGAGTTGAGTGCACTTCCACTTGCTGTGTTGGAGACTTTATTTCGGTCGTCCACTCTTTCCCTTTTAAATCATGCACGTTTCTCAGAGAAATTTCTTCGAGCTTCTTGTCTGGAAATAGGCTTACTAAATCCATGCTCTTAATGCGATTCGCGATGACCGCAGCACTGTCTTTAAAAGCTGTTAGATCGACTGCTTTACCATTTTCATTTTTCTCGATGATGATGTCGTAAAGCCTTCCATCAGCAGTTTTTAACCCGCCGCGAATGACCATCTTCATGCCCTCAAAGTCAACTTTAAAAGGAGAATTATTAGAAGAAGGTAATGGAACCGCCCCAGCCATAATTTATCACATAATTAGTTACTATTAATTTTACCAATTTTTTTATTAAAACTCAATAGAGGCCCTATTATGGGGACAGCCTCCTTTCCCCTTGCGCCTTTCCCCCTGAATCAGCTACTCTCAGGCCATATGCCCCAAACGAGTGAAGAAGAAGCCTTCCTTCCCGCTTATAATCAAGCCTTTCGGTCCGTCCTGATCTTTGGCCCCCCGGGGGCTGGGAAAGGCACCTTGGGCAAGTTCCTCAGCACAGCGGGCAACCATTTCCACCTGTCGTCTGGGGACATCTTTCGAAGCCTCTCCCCCGAATCCCCTGCCGGCCAGCTCTACCACAATTTCGCCGGAAAGGGCCTCCTATTGCCCGATGAGGTGACCATCCAGATTTGGCACCACTTCGTCCATGGCCTCATCGCCACCAACCGCTACTTCCCCAGCCAGCAGCTCCTCCTCCTCGACGGCATCCCTCGCACCATCCGACAGGCCGACCTGCTCCAGAAATACATCACCGTAGAGAAAATCATCGATCTACAGACCCAACATCCCGGAGAGCTCATCAAACGAATTCAACGGCGGGCCGTCATCGAGAAACGGACCGACGACCTCGATGCTCATGTGATCAAAACGAGAATGGATGTCTATCAAAAAGATACGCTGAAAGTGCTGAAGCACTACCCTGAAAAATTGATCGCTCGCTTCAACGCCGATCAAAAGCCATTGGAAGTATTACGAGATGTTTTGGTTGGACTCTCTTCTGTTTTGACGAAATAAGAGATGTTATCTCTCGAAAATTCCGAGTATTTCGTTATCTCTCTTCAGTGCAGCATTAAAGTTTTCATTGTCTTCCGACCCTGGCCGACGAGACTTGCTGAAATCTTGGGTTTTATTCACTCCTATCACCTTACCTCTATTTACATTATTGGGTGAAAGTTCTTCTTGCTTTGCATTTTTCCCTTCCCATTCTACCTTCGCCCAGTAACGTTTATTTTTTTCGAGTTTTGATAGATCTGGAGTCTCTGGCGTTTTCTCGTCGTTCTCATCCTTTCGAACCGGAATAAAGAGGTACTTGAGCGGGCTTTGTCAAGTCAATAAACATGTCAGGAGCGATTTGTTGACCCTGTACAGGCGGAGCGACTGGCTCACTTGGAACGCTTGCGAATTGCTCATCCGTGAATACAGTTTTCCAAGTCATTTTGCCATTACCGTCTGCATCTATTTTAATTGTCATATCTACAACAATCGGCATTTTAAACTCAGAACCCATATGTTTTATTGCAGATTTGGTTACAACCTCTAATTCTAATTTTTTAGTATCTTTTGAGTAGTTAGCGATTAGTTTATACCCACTATCATGAGTAACTATAAAATCTGTGGATACCCCGTCTTTGATAATTTCAAAGCCATGTTTCGTATAGCCCTCTTCGTCTTTATCATGAAATTTGTCCATTAGAGGTTTCAAGAAGGGAGCAATGACTCCTTGTTGCATCAAAGTCAATCCTTGAAGAGCAACTCCATGTTCGCGAAGTTCTTCTTCTGTAAATCGAACTTGTTGACCGCTAAACTTCTCTATCTTCCCTAATTTTTCGCCCATCAATGAAGTCAAACCTAGCTCTTCCAAAAGGAGAGGGAGTCCTTTTTCCTTCAATTTTTCTGCTTCCTCCTTTGGCGCTTTTTCTTTAGAAATAAAGAGACCATTGAGCTGGATCGTGCTTCGACCGATATCTCTATAAATTGGACCGATGATATCGCCTAAACGCCAAGCACCATCTGGAAGAACGTTTATGTTAGCTTCTTGTTCGCGAAAATTAGGAACATTAATTTCTCCTTTCCAAAGCCCGTTTTTCTGAAAATGATCTTTCAATAAGGAGAAATAAGGTCGAAATTCTTCAAGTTTTGCTTGTTCAGCAAGTCGAATTCTAGCCTCATGAGCTTTCACTTGGACAGAAATTAAAAAGAGATCCGGATCCTTAATTATACCCAATTCGCAGAGAAGGTCGGTATGGCGGTGATAATCGCGAATGCCTTTCAATGTGTTTTTCTCTCTGGCTAGCCGCTTAGCCAATCCGTCTTTTAATTCTTCTAAATCTTCTAAAGTTGCCCCTTTTTCCTTGACACGAATATCAGCAAATAGAGTTTTTTTTTCTTGCTTGGAAAGAGCAGCTTTACTGACTGCGTCATCGATCAATAAGAAGGAAGAAATAAGAGTTGCTTGATCCTTTCTACAATTTAGATATGTCTCAAAGATCTGCTCCTTTGTTAAAAGAGGAGTGTTTGCAGGGGGGATCTGCTCAGCAGGGACTTCTCTCCCTACATTTAAGTAGTCTCGCGCAATCTCCGAAGCAGTAGGTTCAGCTCTTCGAGCAGCTTCTCTATCAGCAGCTCCTTGACGACTTATTTCCCTTTGCTTTAGAGCTTCTTGTTTTTCTTCTTTTATCTTTTTGAAATAGGCGCCAATTCGAGCAAAGCAATCCTTCACTTTTTCCTTAAAGGAAGGCTCATAATGACCCCGGATTACCTCAACGCTGAATTGAGGGCCTGATTCATCGGCAGCATTGACATTTGGCGTAACGATTTCGATGTTTTGCGCAGTTTCCTGTTGAAGATTGTGTCTAGCAATGAGAAGATTCGGATTTCCATCAGGTACCTGACGGACTGGAGGAGCTGGTAGAGGACCGTAAGGAGCTACAGGAGGCTTAGGGGGAGCTTTGACAGGCACAGGGGCTAATGGGTTAGAAGGAGGTTTACCGACTAACTCATGAACGGCCTGATTAAAACTATCATTCCCATTGAGGGGGGCAAGAGCCTTCTTAGCTATTAATTGAGTGCGCTGAATAGAAGCATCGCCGGCTGAGCCTCTACGACGAGGCTCTCCGGTGGAGGCTGAAGCAGAAAGGGGTAGTGCACCACTAATTGGGTCTGTCATTATTTTATTCCAAAGTAATATATATTCATTAGTTATAACTAATTATATAATAAAATTTATATTAAGTCAATATTGGGACGTAATTACGTTTTATGACTTTTATTATTATTGAGATAGAGAAAAGAAATACTCATCACCATGATTATCAAAGGGTTACAAAAAACACCTAACCCGATGAATACGAGTTGATGAGAAAAAGGCCTAAAAGCCCTAAGCCATTGACTTTAAGCGGTATTTGTAAATAGCTCAAAATGAGCAGTTAAGAAATAATCTAGATTCCGCCGCTTTCCATGACGCTTCGAATTTTGTCCAAATTTTCGGCCGCCACACGGAGAGCAAAATGATCGGGCAAACGGAGGGCCAATTGATGGCGCTCTTCTAAGAAGCGGTCATACCGCTCTTTGCACTCTTGAAGAATGAGATACGTCCTCTCAGAAAAAGTAGCCCGTTTTTCACCTTGCGCCTGGAGGACCTTCCATTTCTGCATAAAGAGAGAGTAGTCTGTGGTCTTCTTTTTCCAATAAGCCATCGCTCTGTATAAACCCTTCGAAGCATCTTCCGATTTTCCCTCGTTGAGCAGGCGTTTTATTTGCCCGATCCAACTCTCTACCCCTTTTGCCTCTTCGAGCAGCTCTTCTGCCTCTTTTTCGGGGGTCACCTCATCGGCAAATGCAAGCGGCTGGACTACCCCAGTGAGCTCGTCGTTTTGATCAGAGGCGAATTTCTCTTCTTTTTTAGCGGAAAATATACGGGCGACCACTGCTTCCAGCGCCGAGCGCAAACGCTCAACTGGGTGGTAGGATTTAAGAGAGGGAAAGATCGACTCAATTCGATTTATAAAACCCATTGCTTTTCCTTAATTACTTTTAATTAATTATAATAAATATTTTAATAAATTTCAACTTATATAAACCGAATAATGATGTAAATTGCTTATAATCAATGGATTGATTTTTTGGTAAAATCGCAAGACTCTGAATATGAAATAATTACGCTTATCGCGTTTTTTTGAGAGGGGTCTCGCGAACAAAGGCTTTGAACGATTGTTGGGTTTTTGCTTGGGTGTCGCGGGTCACTTCAGTCCATACCTGCTGGATGTCCTTCGCGCCGCCATGCTCTTTAAGCCAGGTCGTGCTCTTCTCACACATTTTCAAATACTCTTCAGCCTCTTGGATCAATTTACCCATTTTCTTGATTTTTTGGTCCGTTAAAGAACGACCTTGGTTGTATATTTTCTTGGCCTGAGCAAAGGATTTGTAAAATTTCTCAACACATATATTAACCATCGTTTTATGTGTGTTAAAAAATTCATCATTATTTTTTTCAATCTTCATAATTATATTTATATCTTTTAACTATTTAACAATTATAAAGAAAGGTAACCCCATGTTAAGTCCCTCTTTTCCAATATTCGTCGAGCAGGTAAACTGGAGCTTATTTTGAGAGAGTCCTATGGCGAAGATCATTTTCCAAGATACGCAAGAAGAAGTCGAATTGCCCGATGGGTCTCCCATTGCGGAGGCGTGTGAACAGGCGGGGGTCCCCTTTGCCTGCACGGAAGGCGTGTGCGGAACCTGTGTGATCGAAGTGCCAGAAGGGATGGACAATCTGTCTAATTTCAATCAGGCAGAGGCCGATTTCTTGGGGGACCTGGACTCGGAGCGCTTGGCTTGCCAATGCAAGATCAAGGGCGGTTGTGTAAAAATCAAATTCTAAGGGAACGTATGGCGCAAGAGATGATTTATCGAGAAATGACCATTGAGGAAGTGTTCAAGCGCTTCCCGAGCAAGAGCCAAAAACTGGCGCAAGAGATGACCAACGCCGGCTTGCATTGCCACGGCTGCTCGGCCTCTACGTGGGAAACCATCGAAACAGGAATGTTGGGCCACGGGTTTTCCGATCAGCAGATCAACGACTTAATAGGCAAGCTCAACCAGATCTTGGAAGAGAAAGAAGATCTTTCAACCATTACGATTACCCCTCGAGCCGCGAAGAAGTTCCAGGAAATCCTGGCCGACGAAGGCAAACAGGGCTGGGGTCTACGCTACGGTGAGAAAGCCGCAGGCTGCAGCGGGTTTGAGTACTTTCTCGATTACTCGGAAAAGGCAAAGGGCGATGACCTGGTCTTTTCTTCGAGTGGAATTGAGGTGCATGTGAACCAGAAGTCGGCCAGCCGCCTTCTTGGCTCCGTCATCGACTACGTTGATGGCCTGCAAGGCGCCGGCTTTAAGATCACCAATCCGCACGTCAAATCTTCTTGCGGCTGCGGCACTTCTCACGGCTACTAAACAAGCGCCGCGCGCTCTGCGCGGCCGTATTATTTCACCACTGAGAACACTGAAAACACTGAGGCCGCGAAACGCGGCAAAAAAAGGAATTTTTTTTAGTTCTTTTGCGGCGCTTCGCCGCCTCAGTGTTCTCAGTGTTCTCAGTGTTCTCAGTGGTGAATTTTTTTACCGCGTTTCGCGGTAATTGAATCAGAAAAAATCTTGAGGGGACGTCTCTAAAAATTGCTGGAGAGGAATCCCCTTTTCTCCGATCAGCAAGATGCGCTTGGGGTGGAATTGCTTGGTGAATGAATCAATGGCGGAGCGTTTGAGAGATTTTCCAGAGCTCTTGACTTCGAGAGCAATCATGGTTTCTCCTTGCTGTAGAACAAAATCAACTTCCGCGTCCCCTTCCCGCCAATAAAAGAGCTGGATGGGGGTCCCGCGAATGCTATTGAGAAGATGGGCTCCGACAGCCGATTCGGTCAGCCGTCCCCAATAATCGGTATCTCTTCGAGCTTCTGTAAATGTTTTGGCCATTTGCGCAGTCATGAGGGCTGTGTTGAATACAGTAAATTTCGGGCTCGATCCTTTTTGCCTGACCTTTTGTTCGGCATATTTTTGCAATCCTGCAACTAATCCAGCCCCTGACAACAAATCGAGATAATGGGCTAATGTGGTCGTATTGCCTGCATCTTGCAATTGCCCTACCAATTTTAAATAGGAGAGAACTTGCCCTGAATAACAACAGCCAAGCTGGAATAATTGCCGCAAAAGAGCTGGCTTGTTGACTTGTGTCATGAGAAGAATGTCCCGTGAAATGGTCGTCTCAATCAAGGCGTCATTGATGTAGTTCATCCATCGAGAGGGGTCTGCTTCATCAGCCAATGCAGCAGAGCCTGGATACCCCCCAAAATAGAGATACTGATCCAATGACCAACCAAAGTGACTTTTCATTTCGGAAAAAGACCAATGGGTGATCGGAAGAATCTCGAATCTACCAGCGAGGCTTTCGGTTAAGCCTTTTTGCATAAGCCAGGGAGACGATCCGAGAATCATCACCATCAAATCGAGGCCCATGCGAGTATCTTCGTCCCAAAGAGCTTTCACTGTATCCGACCAGTGGGGGATCTTTTGCACTTCATCGATGATCAGAATAGCCCCTTTCTTCCCCTCTTTGGCTTTTTGCCTTGCCACTTCCCACTGTTGCTGTAACCAGGAAAGGCTCTGCAAGGTCGCTACATCGGCGGACGCATAGTGACAGGGCTTTTCGATCTCTTCACAGACCTGAAGAACTAACGTCGTCTTCCCCACTTGCCTGGGCCCTAAGAGGACCTGGATAAACTTTCTCTTATCCTGCAGACGTTTAAAGACTTGTTGATAAATAAGGCGCTTTTTCATCAGGTTTCCGGAAACCCGGTCCTCTGCGGAATCTTAAAAAAGCGCGGGGGTTCGCGCTTTTTTAAGCGGAGCAGGCCGGGTAATTCACATCCAAATTTGGGAGGAGTTCGAAACTCCTCCCAAATCATTCCCCGTCCTTTAAGGCGGGGTTCATTTGTTTACTCAGTATATTGAGTAATTTTATTCAATGCATTGAGTAAAAGTCAAATTATAGATGAATTGGCCTATCAAACACGGCTACTAATAAGCGCCATGCGCTCTGCGCGGCTCCTTCGGTATTTGCTTCATTCTTCCTTAGCCCTTAACAGCAAACAACTTAATTATCAACTTAAAAAGAATAGTAACATTTTACATAAAATTTAAAATATATTATAATTGTTATTAACAAATATGAGAATTTAATGTCCATTATCAACGGCCGAGTTCCAGTAGCTACCCCCCCCCCCGACAATCGAAAGGGATTAGCCTCCTTAGGACTGCAACACAACTCCCTTCATAAGAGAAGCAGTGCCGTTTCTAAATTTGCTTCCAAAGCATTTGAAACTCTTTCTAAACTTTGGAGATCTTTTTCATTTTGGGGAGCTATTTGTAGACTTTTTTGTTGGAAACGGAAAGAACCGACGCCTCAGGATCTCTCATCCCCTAATAACAGACCTGATCAGCCAATCCCTCAAGAAGATTCCCCATCGCCCGCCGACGGCGGCCTGCCTAGAAGGGCAGGCGAGGAAGTGGGAGTGCGAGAGGATTCAAAAGGGCGATTTTGCGCGTCGAAAAATTTTGCAAGTCCCTCTTCAGGGCCGGGTTTCTGGAGATCTGATGCATCGATTGAAATTTGCAGAAAGCAGGTAATTCCAAACACCCGCCAACTCATGAGTGAAGAGTTACTAGAACGGGAAGCTGATAAAGCAGCTCTAAATCGTTTAGCTCAAATCGAGGCTAGCAATTCTGCTTTAAGCCGAGCAGCAAGTCTAAGCTCTTCAAGTTCTGAATCTACCAATATACCAGGAGTGGCTCAAGAATCGGGAGATGGCAAGGAGGCTCCTGTAGAATGCCCCCCTGGAGGAAACGACCATTGCGTCTCACAAAGCGCGAGTGAAGAGCGGCCATTTACGGGCAAAGCTGTCAACGCCAGCTCTCGGTTCTTGAATCATGAGCGGTATACCTCCAGTGTGTTAGATCTAACTGCATCTCTTCCGAGGGTCGAAATTTCAATAAAAAGAATCTGTGCGAAAGACATCCCTCCGAATGAGCTTTTGCTCTTGTTAAAACCATTACGGCTACATCCTACATTGGAACTGTCCGCCCTAGATTCTATTTTTCTCAACCTCGATGCCAACGGCCAGCTTCTCTCTGTAACCTTTCATAACCCCGAGCAATTCATCCCCTTGCTCCGCAGACAATTCGATGCAGCAGTTCCGGGAATGGGACATATATTAGTCGATAAGCTTCTACCGAGAACGATGAGTGAGTTACCATCAACTCCCGCTGGCTCTCCCATGGAGACTCCCGAAAAGTTTACGAAAGAATCACCCATTTCCTCTAGGGAAGCAGGAACTTCTGGCGAGTTACCAAACAACCTAGTTGAACTCACATTCGAAGTTCTTCCCCAAGGGAAAATAGGATTTAGCCTCGCATGCAAAGAAGCCAGAAATGTGGAGAATATCAAAATATACGTTAAAAGAATTTTAAAAACTATACGCTTAAGAGTCGACCTGCGTTTTGCACAAGTCATCAAAGGAAAAATATCCCCTACTTCCATTCACTTTAATGAAAACTCCATTATCATCTGCAATGCTAACAAAATCGAAAATTCTCTAATTAACAAATTTGTAGGCAGCAAAGTGGATGATTTTAACCTCAGTGAATTTAAGATTTCTCTAAACAAAAAACAACTTCAGTGTGAAGCAGGTGGCTATCTGAATGAAAAAGACCCACTTTTCTTTGCAAAAGAAGCCCCAGTTTCACTTGGTGATTTCATGAATCTTTTCCAAAACCTTGACTGGACATATCCTGAGGGGCAAATTCCATCCACTATGAAACCAAAAAAAATCATATAATAGAGGCAGTTCTCAAAACTGCTTTGCCCGTTAAAAATAGAACCAACTGCCAAATTGGAAAGCGATCTCTTTTAAGGCGGGAGGAGGCGAGCTAAGAAATACTTTTTGGTCTTCTTCTGAGATATCGGAAACAATTAGATTCATTTTAGCCAGGTGGGAGCACTTGTTTCTGAATTCAAAAAGTGCTTTCCCTGTGATTTTACAAGCAATGAGCGAAACAGCTTGGAGCCCTTCACAGGCTGCTAAAGCCGTAAAAGCTTTGTCTGAGAGACTGCGACACCAACCTAAACTGACCTCTCGCAAGGGACACTTTTGCGCTAATAAAGCAATCCCCTCATCGGTAATTGATGGACTGAGATCAAAATTAACAACTTCCAATGAATGGGAATACTGCGTCAGAGCTTTTAGAGATTTGTCGGTAATTAATGATCGGATATTGCAAGGAGTATCTCCAGAAAAGTTCACCTCTTTGAGATTCCTACACCCCTTTGCAAGAGCAATGAAACCCTCATCACTGCATCGACAACATCCTTGGCATCGAATCTTTTCCAGCAACCTGCAGTAACTCAGAGCCATCAGGCCTTGATTCATCACCTGGGAACACCAGGAAATATCGATCTCTAATAAAAAGGGACATTTTTTTAATACGTGAAATAAGGATTTATCAGTGATTCGTCTGCACCCATTCAAATCAATTTTCTTAATCTCATACGATCGAGGTAGATGATCTATGTACGCGATCAACTGATCGTCTGTAATGGCAAGAGGGAATCCTATCCCATCATCGGTGGCAGTAAAAACAAAGGGGCTATAGAGCATTTCCTCTTCTGCCCATCGATCCACAAAGCTGAGATCACATTCCCACACGGGAGTTGCGGCAAAGCCGCCATAGACATGCTTTCCCATCGCTTGCTCTAGCGTCTTGCCCATCCAAAGCTCTAAGAGCGGTCGTTGATCGCTCTCGATATCCCCTTTTTTTATGGCACAATCGATATATTCTGGCGTGATGATCTGTTTAAAGATCTGATCGATTTCTGCTTCCGAGGGCGTTTTCAGGCATTCTTCGAATACTTTCTCATGCAAGACCTGAAATTGATTTTGAGTCTTTTCTGCGACGAGGATTTTGTTTCCACTTTCATCGTTGTGATACAATTTGTAACTTTCGATAGAGGCATTCCCTTTGATCTCATCGATGAATTTTCGCCGATTTTCCCTGATTTGAATAAATCCAAGAGCGATGGCATGCAAAGGAACGCAGGGCGCTTCCTCATAAGGATTTCTCACCAAAACGCGATTGATCGATGCCTCTAAGGAGCCATTATCCAAATCTACAAGATGAGCTGCGCCGCATCTCATTTTAGCTGGGCCGATAACACTCGATTCAAAGTAGTCAAATAAGGCAAGGCGGGTGTCGATGATGATTTTCATCTGAGATGCCTCCATCGATATCGCTTGCTGGAAGTTGGCAAAAAGGGCAGTCCCCTCCTCATATACCTGCGTATTGACAAGAGGAACAGAAGACTGCTTTTTCAGCCATCCTTTGATCGTATCGGGGCTTAAAACGCCTGAAAGCTCCCCTCTATCATCGAGAGCGTGCCGGAACATCGGCGCTGTATTTAAATGGCGGGTCTTTCCCACAGCAGTCCCTCCGCGCATCGCGCTAACGGCAGGATCTTCTGGACGCAATCGATTCGAAAGAGCTCTTGCCAAGATAAATTGGTTTGCGATCAACTTGGCATGGAGGCCCACCCGTTCAGGGACCCAAACCGATGGATCCCCTAGATACTTATAATCGAACATCTTCTTCGGATCGTAGGTCTTTGTATAAGCCTCAGAGGTTTGCATTTCAGGAGAACACACTCTGAGAATCTCAATTCGGATAGGATACGTAGATCGTTCAAAAAACTTGCCTTGAACCTCTGCATCAATCCGCTTGACCGCCTCTAGCAAATCACGCCCATTTTTACGAGTGACCCCCAGCTCAGAAATTTCTAGCGAACCATTCAAGTAGTTAATGATCATAGCCGATACGGCTTGGCTTGCATCAATGGACATGGCTGATCTCCGCTTGAGGCTGACGGTCGAGCCATAGGGCATACAGCAAGCTCAGAAAACAGAGACAGCCAGCCCCAATGAATACGGCAGATGAGCTGGAATAAAGAAAGGTAAGAGATGCAATCACTGGGCAAATACACCCTCGAATGCCCACGAGAGCTAAGTTCAAATTCGAAAAGGCTGTGCTCTCTTTTTTTTCTGAATACATGGGGCCAGAAAGATTCCAACTGATCTCAGCTCCTCCTTGCATGATCCCATACATTAAAAAGGCGGCATATAACCAGGCTGTATTCCCACTCGAGAGGACCAGCAAGGCGATAAAAAGACAGGAAAAGAGATTGACATAGCCATTCAGGCGATAGAGAGACATCCGCTGGCTCAAACGAGCCCAAATTTCCGATGTAGCAATGAAAGCAACCCCTTTGCACAAGCTGATCGCAAGCGTCAATTCTTGGTAAGAGAGGCGCAAAGTCTCTTTGAAAAAGATCGGGATGATGGGCTGGATCGCAATGATCCCTGCTCCCCCTAAAAAGAACAAGAGGAGATAACGAGCGAAATCGGGCCGTTGTCTGAGCAATCGAAGTCCACTTTGCCAAGGGCCAATGGTAATCGATCGGAAAGAAAATGGGAGAGATTGAACTTTTGTCGATTGCAATTTCAAGAAAAGGATCAAGAATAGACTGAGCAATTGCAGAGCGCCTAAACCGCAAAACAAGACTTTCCAGATCTGTGGATTCTGATCTAAGAAAAAAGAACAGAAGACTGGGATGCAGATGAGGAGAAAGTAATGAATGGAGACTCCTTTTGCGATTAGAGTGGGCATTTGGCTAAGGCCCACTTTCTCTTTCAAGGCTTCATTCCAGGCGGGAAACACTGCTCTTTGAGAAGCGATAAAAAGTGGATACGAGGCGACGAAAAACCAGATGTTATCAATGAAAGGAAAAAAGAGGCATGGAATCGAGCCAGTGCAAATGGCTCCCAGTAAAAAAATCCGAATGCACTCGGGCCGTCCTTGAAGGAAGGAAGAAGCATAAAAAGCGATGAGGGAAACAATCGGTTTCGAGCAAGCGATGATCGCAATTTGCAGTGGGCTGGCCCCTAGGTCTTTGCTCAGGATGAAGATCAAGAGGGTGAACATCGCCTCTAAGGGACTAGATAAAAGCCGGCTGCCGAGATACAGAAAGCGGATCATTTGATTCCTGAACCATTCGCAAATTGGTCTAGAAAAGCCCCTGCCAAACGGGAAAGCGGCTGTTCTTTGTTGTAGATGGCGCAGATCTGGTATTCGAAGTGAGGAATATCGATTGGATAGGGCTTAATCATCGGATAGCGATTATTCGCCATGATGTAATCGGGGAAGAATCCCACCCCAATATTCATTTCCGTAAAGCGGGCCACCGTCTCCCAGCTCGATAATTCGGCCTTGATCTTGATTTGAGAGCGATTCGTCCGGATCAAATGATCTTTTAAATCCTTTACATAAGGGTCTTCAAAATAATCGACAAAAATCCCATTCTCGATCTGATGCGTAGGCGCTTCGATGTTTTGATAGAGTTTCAATTGTCCTGTTCTTAAAGGACGCTTGGCGAATTGAGCAAAATCTTCATCATAGACCACGATGGCAAATTCAGCTTCGTGCTGGCGCAGAGCATTTCGGATAAAGTTGCGCCCACCCAACAAAAAACTCAAGTTCACTCCAGGCAAGTTGAGCTGCGTTTGTTTATACAGGGAGGGCAGAAATGACATCCCCAAGCTCTTCGTAGAGACAAATTTGATGACCCCACTGACCCCTTCGCCCTTTTGACTGATCTTCTCGTAAATGCCTTCAACATTTTTAAAAATTTGACTTGCTTGCTCAAACACAACCTTTCCAACTTCAGTCAGTTGGAATTTTTGACGGGTGTGAATGAGGAGCTGAGCCTCGAGGATGATTTCGAGCCTGGCGATCGCCTGGCTGACGGCCGATTGGCTGACATAGTTCATTTTAGCCGCTTCAGAGATGCTGTTATAGACCACAGCATCACAGAAGAATTTTAAATGAGATAAGTTCAATGGTGCTTTCATCAGGTCTCCTGAAACCCGGTCCTTTAGGGCCGGGTAATTCACATCCAAATTTGGGAGGAGTTCGAAACTCCTCCCAAATCATTCCCCGTCCTTTAGGGCGGGGTTCATAGCGCCAAACACTATAAGTTCCGCTTATTTTTAAATCAATATTATTAATTTTTTCTTTTACATCTAACTAACTAATATACTCTCGTTTCTTAAGTCGGCTATACCGAATCAGGAATTAAACTTTTAAATTTGAGGGAATTATGACTTTCCGAATTGGTTCTGTTTTAGGAAATCGAGTTTTGACAAGTGCCCGCCTAGGAGCAAGGTCTTTTGCTACGGAATCAAAGCCTGACTTAAAAAAAGTCACCCTGGGAGACATCACAGTCGGAGAAATCATCGACCACTGCGGACAGCGGCTGCGCCAAGCGACCTTGAGAGACGTAGGCAAAGTCTATGTGAAAGCGATCAAATGGGGCGGTGTCGGCGGCCTATTGACCGGCGTATACGTAGGGGTAAAGGCGGGGGACTCTAACGATACAGCCAGGAAAATGGCCACGAGAGTGGCAATTTGTGGCACAACAGGCGCTCTTATTGGGGCCGGAAACGTTGCACTGACTCCCATTACCCTCCCCATCCGATTAGTAAAGTGGATATTCTTTTAGAAGGCTTATGTCTCGACTTTGCAACTTTTAGCCGCCTAGTTCACGCGGCCTGAAGCACCCGCTTCACTATGGCTTCGGCCCATTCCTCCATCTCAGGCGTAATATTTTCCCCGGAAAGGGTGTTTTTTGCCTTCCTTGGAATTAGGTTTCCCTGCCAGATTGCCATCCGTACGGCCCTCAGCATATCGGAGAAGGTGGCATGCTCTTTTTTGTACCAGGCTGTTTGTTCTACTTTAAGCAGTTCCGTGTCCTTGCGGTAAGAATGCGTGAATTTAATTTTGCATCTCCGTAGACTTGTTATCTTTACGCCCCGTTTGTCTATGGATATTGCTGATAAAATTCGCAAAATCGAGGCCCTCATTGCAGGGGCCAAGAGCGATGGAGAGCGCCAGGCCGCTGAGTTTGCAAAA
>JAGWKU010000123.1 GCA_028873375.1 Verrucomicrobiota bacterium | reverse complement strand
TTTGGCACAGCCGGCGCCCAGAATTTTCATCAGGCCGAAGGCCGGCGCGCGACGGGGTCCCTATTGTGTAATAGGGACCTCTGAGCGCGGATGGAAAGGCTGGGATGCTGGCGCAGCCAAAAACCGATTCTTCAAGTTGTTTCGGTATATGACAGAACCAATCCAATATTTCGGTATATGACAGAACCAATCCAATATTCAGCAAAAGCCTCTCCCCAAACTGCAGCTCTCCTCATTGGAGGGGCAGGACTCGCCGTTGCCGGTGGTTTTTTATTTAGCATTAGTCTCCCCGCCGCCGCTGTCGTTACCGCGATCGCTGTCGTCTGCCTATGGACTGGTTTCGTCCAATGCCTGAACCACTGCGCAGGCCACTTCCCTGGGCCTCTAAAGTGCGCCGTGCGCCATCTTTATTCGTCCACAATGGAAGGATACTCTTTAGTCTGGGCTGCTGTCTGCTACCCCTTTGCCCTTCTCCCCTCTAAACTCCCTTCCCCTAACCCTCAGCAAACGCCAGTTCTCCTCGTCCACGGCTATTTGCACAACGGCTCTGGCTGGTTGTATTACAAACGACGCCTGAAAGCCATTGGCTTTGATTCGGTCCACGCCCTCACTTTAGGTAAAAATCCGTTCCGCTCAATTGAAGACTACGCCAAGGTAATTCAGACAAAAATCACGCAAATTAAAGAAGCAACGGGTCGGTCAGACATCATTCTCGTCGGCCATTCGATGGGAGGACTAGCTAGCTCCTATTACGCAGCCAATCAAGCCAATGAAGATCAAATCACCGTAAAACAAGTCGTGACCATCGGATCTCCTCTCAAAGGCTCTCCACTCGCTCGCTTAGGACCTGGACGGAATGCTGCGCAGATGAGAGCCAATTCTGAATTTCTCACAAATCTGCTGGACGCAATAGGAAAAGCACACCAAGCAGTGGAACAAGAAGAGCGGAGAGGGACTACCTTCCATCACATCGGTTCAAAAACCGATGTCGTCGTGCCGGGCAACAACGCTCTCCACGGAAATCTCGACGATCCAAATCACAACGTTCTCTTCAAAGATCTCGGCCACTTAGGGCTTCTCTTTTCGCCCCGCGTTGCAGACGTCGTCTGCAACTGGGTCAAAAGCTAAGGCAAAAATCATAGTAAGATATTATTTTTCTTGAGGAGAATTCCTCAAATCCGCTACAAATTTCGAATCGCCCGTATTTTGCATCTTTTCATTTTAGATGGGCGAGAAGAAGTGAAAGAAAATATTTTACATTTATCCCTGGGATCAGGTAGCTAAAAGAGAACAAAGTGGATAACAAGCCATCATGAAAAGCGAACGACTCAAGAAGTTAGAAACTGAATTAGAAGACCTTGAACAATGGATGAGCCTCGGGTTAGTACCCAAAAAGGATGCTGAAAAGCATAAAGAGGAGATCCGTTCTATCAAAGGTAAGATCGATGAAGAGAAAGAACGGCTTCGCTTCATGAAAGAAAGCGGGGACATGGAAGAATATGTCACGCCCAAGCGCAACCCGTCACGGCAAGCCTACGCCGAGCCCCACACGCTTCCAGACATGGAAATCGGCGATAATTTCACCGATGCTGGGCTTGACATGGAGACTGAAAGTTTTGACGTAGAAACGGTCACCGAAGAGGAGACCGAAAGCGGTGGTGGTGGCGGTGGTGGTGGTGCTACTTCTGAGGAAGAAGCTCCTCCAGCCGAAGAAGAAGAGGATGAAGACCCTTTCTCTGACCGCAATCGCTGGAAACGAGGTATCCTCGAAGACCCCGACGCCGACAACTGGTGACCTATATACCGAAACAACTTGAAGAATCGGTTTTTGGCTGCGCCAGCATCCCAGCCTTTCCATCCCCGCTCAGAGGTCCCTATTACACAATAGGGACCCCGTCGCGCGCCGGCCTTCGGCCTGATGAAAATTCTGGGCGCCGGCTGCGCCAAAATTCCGATTCTTCAAGTTGTTTCGGTATAGTCGATTTTCGAAAAGACATGTTTGAGAAGACACCCAGCGACCAAGTTCTCCAGTTTAACTCCTGCATCCCCCTTCACCAGACCGTTGTCAAAAAAGTCAATTCTTGCAGGAAGACCCTCTTTCCTCCATACTCCTTTCAATGTCCCAACCCGCCTCTCTCTATTTTCATATTCCCTTCTGTTCGAAAAAGTGCCCCTATTGCCACTTCTACGTCCTCCCCAACCGAGCGAAAGATCAGGCCCTTCTTCGCGAAGGTCTTGCCCTGGAATGGACTCTGCAAGCCTCTCTACTTCAAGGGCATACAATTGAATCAATCTACTTTGGCGGCGGCACACCGACTCTTTTTGGCGCTGAGGCCATCGGTAAGGTGATGGAGAGATGCCGAGACCTACCCTGGGCCGCCGACTGCGAGGTGACTGTCGAAGCGAACCCCGAAGAGAGCACCGTCAAACTCTTTGCCGCACTGAAGGCGGTAGGGGTGAACCGAATTAGCCTGGGTGTCCAATCGCTCGACGACCGTTCGCTCATCGTTTTGGAGCGGCAGCACAGCGCTAAAAAAGCGAAAGAGGCCATCGAGGCGGTGCACCAGGCTGGCATTTCCAACGTCTCCATCGACTTGATGTACGATCTGCCGAGCCAAACAGAGGCCTCGTGGCGCTACACGCTCGAGCAACTTCCCTCCCTCCCCATCCAGCATCTCTCGCTCTACAATCTCACGATCGAGCCCCACACCTCTTTTCATAAACGAAGACAGGCGCTTACATTCCCCACCGCCGATGAGAGTTTACGCTTCCTCCACCTTGGGCTCGATGCGCTGGAAAAAGCGGGGCTGGAGCGATACGAAATCTCAGCATTTGCCAAGCCCGGGTTTGCCTCGCGTCACAACCTCGGCTACTGGACTTTTCGCCCCTTTCTCGGGTTTGGTCCCTCCGCTTTCAGCTACTGGGCTGGCGAGCGGTTCCAAAATGTCTGCCACCTCGGCCGCTACGTCGAGGCGCTGACTGAGGGCCACCCCCCCGTCGACTACCGGGAAAAACTCCCCTATCCAGCTAACTTGAAAGAGCGGCTCGCCGTGCAACTCCGCCTCAAACAAGGCGTCGGACTGCCCGCGAATTTACCGGAAGAAACCACCGCCGCAATCGCCTCCCTGCAAGAGCAAGGATTGGTAGAGCAAAAAAAATCCCTCCTCCGATTAACGGAAAGAGGGACTCTTTTTTATGACACAATAGCAAGTGAATTGATTTAAGCGACAGCCACTACTTTGATATCGAACTGGAGAGTGCAGCCAGCGAGAGGGTGATTGAAATCGAGGATTACTTTGTCGTCGTTGATCTCATGAACGCGAATCGGAAAGACGCCGCCCGATGGGTCTTGGACGCCGAGAACAGCGCCGACGAAACGAAATTGGGTGGGGACCGACTCAAGGTCTACTTCGCGAAAGGCTTCAGCGACGATGGGACCATAGGCTTCTTCAGGTCGCAAAACTACTTTTTTCGTATCGCCTGTCTTGAGCCCCTCAAGCGCTGTTTCCAACGCGGGAAACACTTGATTCATTCCCAAGACGAAGACGAGAGGAGGTTCGCCGACGTTGGTGTCGATTTGCGTGCCATCTTCTAAGAAGACGGTATATTCAAGAGAAACTCGTTTTCCTTTCTGAATCATGACCTTCTTTCCTTCATTTCATATATGAGCTCCTTATTGAAGATCTAAATAAGAGAGTCAAGTAAAATTACTTATTAACCCGCTAGGCAAAAGTGAGACAAATGGCTTGCTGCAGCTCCCTTCGGGCCAGCTCGCTTCGCTCACCTGCTCCGCGAGAAAACGGTTCCTCGAACCGTTTTTTCGATTCCGCAGCCATATCGATCCTCCATCGTCGACCATA
>JAGWKU010000027.1 GCA_028873375.1 Verrucomicrobiota bacterium | reverse complement strand
ATACGATCACGTATACGCCCATCACGTTCTCGTCTATGCTGGAGCTTAAGTTGTTCGCGTTCTAATTGAGTTAAAAAATTCATGCCACGATTATGCGATCAAGAGAAAATTTTGTGAATCAAAATTTTGATTCACGAAGGGTATATCTAAGTTTCACCGCAGCATTAAAGCTCACTACTTGATTGAAGATATGAATGGAAAAAAACTTGTGGGAACTTATAAGTTCGATGAGCCTTCAGAATTGGACTTAGAAACCATAATCCCGGGACTGGCGCATGGATTGCTGGGGATGAGCGAAGGAGAAATTCGAGAAATTTATATTCATCCTGATTTTGCCTATGGAATGGATTCCAACTTTTTCAGTGAAGTTCCTATCAAGGTCAGAATAGAATTAATAGAATTGAAAAGCCGTTCAGAAAAAGAAAAATTTCCCCCGTTACAGCCGGTCGATGCAATTCATTATGCACCGAATATTACTTCTTGCGAAGATTTTATAACTTTGCAAAATAAGTACTCTTATTATTGCGGCTTAAGAGTTAGGACTCATTATCAGAAAGCAGCTTCTCTTTTTCAACTTAATGATGTTGTAGTTCATTTACAGGAACCTCAGAAGATTTCTCTCTCTCCACAAGAAAAAAAACTTCTTCTTAAGCTTGAATGGCTGCTTTATCAATGAAGCATGCTGCATAGCTCTTTTTGAAGAAGAAACCTAAGCGCCCCGAAGAAGTGGAACCTGCATTCTTATAATGTCGGCGTGACAAAGAGGCTCGGATGAACGCGGGCCTTTAAGATTTTCTGGATGGCAGTGAGGGTGGAGCCGGTGGAGGAGTGGCACGTTGTGCAGGAGCCTTCATAGGCGATGACGAGTTCGCCGTTTTCTTTGAGAGTTACAATTTTCACGCCGCCTGCATCGAGCTCGATGTAGGGACGGATCTCTTTATCGATCACTTCTTCAATGATTTTTTGTCTCTGCTCTAGGGGGAAGTTGTCCCAGCCGGGAAGGCCGCCGGGAATTTCGCCGAAGTCGGCTTCAATGGGGGTCATGTCATAGGTAGCCGCAAAGGGAATGTCGATGCATTGATGGACGGCTCGATCGATGGCAGAGAGAACTTGATTGAGGGCTGAAAAGGCAGAGCGAGGGAAGGCGGGAGTTTCTTTTTTGTCGCGGACGTGTTGGTCGATTAGGTCGGCGCTGAGGCGCGAGGCTTGGTCGTAATTCTTACGGAGGACAAGTTCCGTGGCGACTTCGGCGGCGCCGAGGAGAGCGGGAGGGCCAAAGGCTTGGAATTTTGCGTCGGCAATGATGCCGTCCGATTCATCGACGAGCCAGTAGAAGCAGAGGAGCCCTTCGCGGCCAGTGACGAGGCGCATTTGTTTCTCTTCGGCTTCGCGAGTGAGGAAAAACCCGGCGAAGCGGGGACGCTCAATCCGGTCCATGAGTTTTTTGCTGAAGGTCATGAGAAAAGGTCCTGGGAAAGGGCGTAGAGTTGGCGGACGGCATCAGAGAGGAGGGCAATGGCTTTATCGATCTCTGCTTGTGTCGTGTAGCGGCTGAGCGAAAAGCTGACGGCCGTTTGGGCGAGCTGCTCATCGAGGCCAGAGGCCATGAGGAGGCGCGAGAGCTGGGGCATGTAGGAACCTCCAATGGAAGCGAGGAAGTTTTTTCGTTGCAGGAGAAAGAGCATCGCTTCTTGATGGGCGCGGGGAAAACAAATCACGCTGACGTTGGGGAGGCGCAAAGCGTCTTGGAAGAGGACTTTTGCGGTGGGGATTTCGCGGACGACTCCTTCTTCGAATCGATCGCGGAGTCGGGCCACTTCAAGATTCATCGTGTCGAGGAAAAGCGTTGCTTGGTTTACAGCGGCTGTGAGGGCGAGGAAGGAAGGAGTATCGAGTGAACCGCCGCGCAATCCTCCTTGTTCTTCACCGCCGAGGATGAAGGGGAGGAGAGGGCGTCCTGCTTTGGCAAAGAGGCCGCCAGAGCCTTTGACCGAATGGAGCCGATCGCCGGCAAAGGTGAGGTAATCGAGCCCATGAAAAGGGGTTGCGATTTTGCCGAGGGCATAGGTTGCATCGACGTGGAGGAGAACATTTTTTTCTTTCGCCAGTTTGGCGATCTCTTCGACCGGTTGAACAACGCCGGTCAATCCTTGTGCAAGTGAAATCGAGATGAGAGCGGTGCGGGGGCTGATGAGTTCTGCGAGACGGACAAAATCGATTTGACCTTCTCTGGTGAAGGGAACTATTTTCACAAAGCAACCGAGCTCTTCGAGCCGTTTGAGCGACTGGGTCATCGGTGCGTCTTCAAAAGCCGAGGTGATGAAATGGCATTTTCCCTCTTTGCGGGCAAGCTCAAGAAAGACAGTCCAATGGACTTGGTTGATTGCCTCTGCACCTGAAGAGGTGAAGACGAATCGATCGGCTATCTCAGCTCCCACGAAATCGTAGAGAATTTGAGTTTGGTTGTCGAGCGAAGGGACATTTTCCGAGCGGAGACGGTCTAACGCAGGGCCGCAGGGAGAAGTAGTGGTGTGATTATCTAAGTATACCATCGCCCCCGCTCATAGGTGTAGATTCGTGGCTCGCCAGTGGCTAGCTCGAGTTTTACGACCTCTTCTTTGCTCAATTGTTCGATGAACATCACGATGGAACGGAGAGAATTACCATGTGCTGGGATGAAGACGTTTTCGCCCTGTTCGAGATGGGGCAGAATTTTCTTTTGAAAGTAGGGAATTGTCCGCTTGGCCGTCATCGATAAACTCTCTCCCTCAGGTGGTGCCACGTCAAAACTACGGCGCCATAGTTGCACTTGTTCAGCTCCAAATTTTTCCGTCATTTCTGCTTTATTGAGCCCTTGCAATTTGCCATACATCCGTTCATTGAGTTCCCAGGCCATGTGGACCGGGATGACATTATTTTTCGTCTCGTCGCTGTAAATGTGGGCCCATTCTTCCAGTTTACCTCCTCCTTCGTGGAGAAAGACTGGCAGTTTGCCGCTCGAGTGGTTCATCATAGCTAGCGCCAGCGTCTGGTGGGCTCGAACAAGGGTCGAGGTATAAATCACATCGATCGGGATGTCTTTGATCTTGTCTCCCCCTTCGATCGACTCTTGGACCCCTTTTTCGCTCAACGGAATATCGACCCATCCGGTGAATAAGTTTTTCTGGTTCCAAGCCGATTGGCCATGACGCATTAAGATCAATTTTGCAGGCATGCTTCACCTCTCAACTAAGAACGTATCAGAGAGAGCGTTACGCATCAAGTCTTCCCAGCAGTCGATTAGTCAGCTCTCGAATTTGAATATCGTTCACGCAGGTGCTAATGTGCTCCCACGTTTTGGGATAAGGGCGGAGTTCTTGTTCTAGCATCGCATCGTTAAAGCAGAGGAATTTTCGAATCGCAATAGCACGTGGATCGGCCTCTTTGGAGGAAGAGAAAAAGTGGTCGTATAAACGGGGGACAACGAGCCAAAAAATCGTTTCTGCTTTTTGTGGATTTTTCCCTAGTATTTGATGCAATCGCGGTTTAAAGGTGGAGAAAAATTTCTTTTGCCATGCCCCATTTGGTTTTTGAAGATCATCTTTTGTCTGGTTGATTCCTTGGAATTGTTGGAAATATGTTTTTGCCAAGGTGCGAATTTGGTCATCTGCGGCCGCGCGTCGCGCGTAGTCTCGTTGCGTATCAGAGGCCTCTTTTGCATTCTCTAGGCAGTAATTTTGGAGGTTTGGAAAAGGGGAAGCATATTCAAGCAGAATGCCTGGAAGAAGAAATTCGCCCTGCTGCACTGTTTTCTTCTTTAAAATTTCCATCGCCCGGCCATGGATCTTCTTGAGGATGGAATACGCTTCGACCTCGCTTTCCATGTGGCTCCACATCTTTTTCTGAAGTTGGCTCCATATCTTTTTCTGAAGTTGGCTCCATATCTTTTTCTGAAGTTGGCTCCATATCTTTTTCTGAAGTTGGCTCCATATCTTTTTCTGAAGTCGGCTCCATATCTTTTTCTGAAGTCGGCCCCATATCTTTTTCTGAAGTTTTTTTTTCTCTTCTTTGGAGAAAGATAATTTTTCCCAACTGTCTTCAACTTTTAAAAATCGTTTCCAATGGGCTGCTGTTCTCTGATAGATTCTCACCACTTCTTTTTCGGCGGTTCCCTCGGCATAAGTGTCGAGCAAGTGATTCAAAGCCGATTCTATGTGAGTCGAAAATCCGGTGAAGCCATCCTTGAGGGAGAGCTCGCCAGAAGAGACTCCGTTTAAAATATCGATGGAGAGTTGTCGGAATGTCTGCTCTCCAAAAAAGTCAAAGGGCGTTTGGTTATCGAGTCGAGAATCGACTTTATTTACACCAACGGGGAGAGTGGAGGTTCCATTCCAGGTGTGATGGAAAAAAGATTCGTTTCCGATTTCTATGGCATTTACACTGCTTGTCGCGCCTTTTAAAAAGGAGAGATTCTCTTTCTGAGGCCATCCCTTGATGCTCGGGAGGGTTGAACTATGAGCTTCCGCTGTGGTCCCTTTCGCTTCTTCTTTGGGATTCTTATTTTTGAGTCCAGCTTGGGCTTTCGTAGAATGCTTGTCCAATTTGAATTTCGACCCCGCAAACAACAACAATTGTTGATAAAACAGTTGGAGGCGAGTTTCAAAATGAGAGCGAATGTCATCGGTCAATTCGGCGATCTCTGCTAGCTCGTCGCTAATAACGGGCGGCGTGAAGAGGTGCTGAACGGAACGCTTTTCCCATTCAGGGTCTTGCGCGGCGACAGAACTAAAATATTTCTTTGGAACAAACGAAGCGGTCTCATTCCGAGGATAGTGAAGGAGTTTTCTCCCCTCTTCAGAAGAAACGAGGAGGGTTCCTGAAGAACTTTCTATATAAATAAATTCACTGGTCATAGGCCTACTAGTTTATCAAGTCCTATAAATGATTGCATCGTTTTCCCGGTCGCTATATACTATTAGCCAATCATGACAAGTAAAAGATTGAGCAAAGCGCTAGCCGCTGCAGGGATTGCCTCGAGACGGGCCTGTGAAGAAATTATTTTCGCAGGGCGGGTTCGGGTCAACGGCGAAGTGATCAAGATTCCCCAAACATTGGTCGATTGGTCGAAAGACGAAATCAAGGTCGACGAAGTGGCTGTTCACGAGGAACAGAAAAAAGTTTACTTTATACTCAATAAGCCTCCTGGCTACATCTGCTCGAATGCCCGTCCTGGCAAGAAGAGGATCGTCCTCGACCTCTTTAATGAAGGGCCAGCAGGCCTCTTTACGATTGGTCGCCTGGATAAAGACACCGAAGGGCTCCTCCTCGTTACCAATGATGGAGGGTTTGCCCATAAAGTGATCCACCCCTCCTCCAACATCACAAAAGAATACCTGGTCAAAACCCCCGTCGAAGTCACTCTAGAGCATCTAGAAACCCTGTCACAGGGCGCTCGAGTCGACGACAAGTGGGTTCGCCCCGTGTCGGTCTCTAAAGTGCGCCGCGGTACGTTCCGGATCATCCTCAAGGAAGGTCGTAAACACGAAGTGCGCATCCTCGCCGAGCGAGCTGGACTAAAAGTGACTGAGCTCCGCCGCATCCGGATTGGGGGCCTTCTCCTCGGTACCCTCCCTCTCGGTGAATACCGCCCTTTGACCGAGAAAGAAAAAGAAATGCTTTTCAAGGAAAAAAAATGCTGACGATTGCCCGTTTGTTTGGGAAATCGCCGTTTGCCCCTCTGCAGACCCACATGGACAAGGTCGCCAGCTGCGTCGACCAGTTGCCCAAGCTATTTCAAGCTGTCTCTTCGGGCGATACCAAGGCGATCGAACAGATCGCTGAAAAGATCTCCAAACTCGAGCATGAAGCCGACCTCACCAAAAACGACATCCGGAACCACCTACCGAAAAGCCTCTTTTTGCCCGTGGACCGAGGTGCGCTGCTCGAAATCCTCGCCCTCCAAGATCAAATTGCCGACCAAGCAGAAACCATTGGTCACCTTGCCACCATGCGCCCTCTCTCGCTTCCTGAAGGGATGCGCGCCGATCTCGTCCTCCTTTGCCAAAAGACAATGGAAGCCTTTCTCCTCGCACGACAAGTCGTGAAAGAGCTGAACGAATTGCTCGAGAGCTCCTTTGGCGGCCTTGAAGCAGAAAAAGTGAAGGGGATGGTCGAGCAGGTCGCTTTCTTGGAATACGAAACAGATACGCTGCAAAGGCGCCTCTTAAAAACACTCTATCAAACGAACGACAACACTCCTTATCCCGCCTTCCACCACACCCTCCGACTCATTGAAGAGATCAGCGCGATCGCTTGCTATTCTGAGAAGTTGGGAAATCGCATCCGGATGTTGCTAGAACTGAAATGACTCTAATTTTAGCTGTCACTTTGTTTCTTGGGTTCTACATGGCCTGGAACATCGGCGCCAACGATGTTGCGAACGCGATGGGTACGTCTGTCGGCTCCAAAGCCCTGACGCTCAGACGAGCTGTTCTCCTCGCGGCAATTCTCGAATTTGGCGGCGCTTTCCTCGCAGGCTCCAATGTCTCTGAAACGATCCAACACGGCATTGTTTCTCCTGAACTTTTTTACGCCGATCCACAAGTCTTCGTCCTCGGAATGATGGGCTCGCTCCTCGCTACAGGAGCCCTCCTTCAACTCGCTTCTTACTTTGGGCTGCCTGTCTCCACCACGCATGCCATCGTCGGCGCCGTCGTTGGTTTTGGCGCTGTCATCGGCGGCGTTCATGCGATCCAATGGCAAGAAGTCTGCTACATAGCCAGTGGCTGGATCCTCTCTCCGTTCCTCAGCGGCGTGATTTCCTACGGCCTCTTTTGCCTGATTCAAAAGAAAATTCTCTATGCCCTTCACCCCACTGAAGCGGCCTATAAATTGGCTCCCGTTCTCGTTCTCGCCACCATCTCCGTCGCTGCGATGAGCCTCTGTTACGAAGGATTTCACCTCCATCTCTCTTTCTTCCCCGCTCTCGGCCTTTCCCTCTCAATCGGTCTCGTTGCCGCTCTCCTCAGCCGATTTTTTCTCCGAAGGCGTCCAGAACCCGAACTCGTCTCTGTAGAAGGCTTTAACCCATACCAAGCTGTCAGTTTAGAGAAAGCACTTCATCACCTCCAACGAGTCCATCTCTCCAACCGCAATGACAGCTACGGTGAGCAAATTTCCCATGTCCTCGCTCAAGTGCGTCGCCTCAACGACGTTGTGAAAAAAAACACCCACTTTTCTCATACCACTTCCCAATATCTCAGCGTCGAAAAGCTCTTCGTTTTCCTGCAAATCCTCACCGCTTGCCTCATCGCTTTTGCCCATGGCGCGAACGATGTCGCTAACGCGATCGGTCCTGTCGCCGCAGTTCTCAATATCCTCCAACACAATACCCTTCATACCAATACAGCCATTCCCTCCTGGCTTCTCGCTCTCGGCGGAGCCGGCATTGTCATCGGCCTTGCCACATGGGGTTGGCGCGTCATCGAAACAGTAGGGGAAAAGATCACAGAACTCACACCGACCCGCGGTTTTTGCGCTGAATTTGGCGCTGCCTTTACCATCCTCTTTGCCTCCAAACTCGGGCTTCCCATTTCCACCACCCACGCTCTTGTCGGCTCGGTTCTTGGCGTTGGCATGGCCCGTGGCCTTCAAGCGCTCAATCTCCAAATGCTTCGCGAAATCGTCGTTTCTTGGGTCGTCACGATCCCGCTCTGCGCGCTCTTCAGCATCGGAGCATTCTATCTGTTGAAGTTGCTATTTCTGTAAAATGCAGAAGTCAGAATGCACTTTGCATTCTGACTTCTGCACTTATCCCTCGATGTCGCCGGAGGAAAGAGTGTGCATTGTGTGATCGGGGAGGTAGAGATTGAGCTGGCCATCGTTGGTGAGCGAATGGCAGATCCCCGTCCATTCTTTTTTTCCATCCGAACAACGAATCGTTTGGCCTTTGAATGCGAGAAGATTCTCAGCCATAGAATGAAAGGGGGTGAAGCCGGAGTGTTTGAAGGCGTCGAGATCGCAGGAGAATTGCTTTTGAAGGCTGTGGAGGAGCGCATCGCGGTTCCAAGAGCGGCCTGTTTCTACTTTGAGAGAGGTGGCCGGTTTGTCGATGGTGGCGAGGTCGGCAGCTTCCATGTTGATATTGATGCCGATGCCGAGAAAGATATCGACGTGATCGCCTTGAAAGCGAGTTTCACAGAGGACGCCGGAGAGTTTTTTGCCGTTGAGGAGGATGTCGTTGGGCCATTTGATTTTGGGCTGGAGGCGGTTGTTCAGGAGGAGGGTGGCGAGGCTGGAGGCGAGGACTTGGGCGAGGCTAATGAGGTGGGGGGTGTTGGAAGGAAGGCGGAAATAAAAGGTGGCGTAGAGGTTGACGCCGCGGGGCGATTGCCAGATGCGCTGGAAGCGGCCGCGACCTGCGATTTGCTCTTCGGCGGTGATACAAGTGATGTCGCTGGGAGAGAACGTGGCGGCATGTTCTTTCGCGTAGTTGTTGGTTGAATCGATGGTGTCGAGTCGAATGTGTTTCATCTTTTTTTCTGCTTTATCGTTATATCGTTCCATCGTTGCGCTTGCTGCTCGTCAGAAAGTTTCAACGATGGAAACGATGGAACGATATAACGATAGAATTTTATTCTAGGATATCTTGTGCGTCCTGTTCTTCAATAAACTCGGATTGCATGATAACGACAAACGTGATTATGATTCCACAATATGTGGGATCATCGAGCCATTCGGCGTATTGACTTTCGAATCATTGTCATTGTTTGTTGTTTGATGGCGATTAGTTTGCTTGTGATCTCTTCGATGACGAGCGTCGAAATGGAGGGCGATGTATTTTGGACACCGCTCGCTAAGAGTCAACTCCGTTGGTGTTTGCTGAGTTGGATTGTCTTTTTTTTCGCCACTGGATTTGATTATCGGAAGCTCCGCGATTGGAGCGCGATTTTGTATGTGGGCATGGTGCTGCTGCTCATTGGCCTTTTTTTTGTAGCGCCGATCCAAAACGTGCATCGCTGGTATCGCATTCCTGGCTTGATGAGCATTCAACCATCAGAACAAGCGAAGTTGATTTTGGTGGTGGTGCTCAGTTGGTTTTTGGAGAGAAAGGGGAGAGAGGTGAGCTCTTTTTCGACCGCCATGCAAATGGGAGCGTTGGTCGGAATCCCGTTTTTACTCATCTTGAAGCAGCCCGATTTAGGAACGGCATTGATCTTGTTTCCGATTGCGCTCGCAATGGGGGTGTTTGCCAAGGTGCATCGAGGTGTGTTGCGTCTGGTGACCTTTTCGGGGATCTGTGCGTTTGGGGTGGTCTCTCTCATGTTTCTCGGAGTCTTATCGCATGAAAAGATGCGACCCGTCTTTACGACGGTGATGAAGGAGTACCAGTACGAGCGTCTGAACCCCAATACCTATCACCAACGGGCCTCTCAGATCGCCATAGCTATAGGTGGGCTGACGGGGTCGGGGTGGCATAAGTCGGAGTTCTCGGGCCGCAAGTGGCTGCCGGCCGCCCATACCGACTCCGTTTTTTCTGCCTATGCAGAAGAGTTTGGTTTTGTGGGACTTACGTTCCTGCTGTTTCTTTTTTATGCCTTGATCTATTTTAGCTTCCAGGTGGCAGCGGTGGCAAAGGACCCCTTCGGCCGGCTTCTAGCAGCGGGTCTGTCGGTGTACCTAGCCATGCATGTCCTGGTCAACATTGCAATGATGTGTGGACTTCTTCCTATATCGGGGGTACCATTGATCTTTGTAACGTATGGGGGGAGTTCCCTCTTGACCACGATGGCCGCCCTGGGCGTCCTCCAAAGCATCTATAGCAGAAGGTTTATGTTCTGATGTTTAACCATACATTCATCTTCCATCCGGGTAGTTGGCTAGGCGAAGGCAAGATCATTTTAAACATGGTCGAAGAAGAGCTGTTATTCAACACCAATTGGGCCATTCAAAACAAAGATTTTGCAGGTAAAGTGAGCTGTGCGCAAGACATCCAGATTCAAGGGCTCTCTGAGAACATGCGAAATGAACTGACATTTTACGACTTTGGGAGCAAGACGTTCTCGGTCGACATGGAGAATCAAAACGTGGGTCGCATCGTCGGTACAGGCGTTTTCGACGACAAGATGATCGCGTGGGAATTTCGCAACAACGATATGAATTTTGAAGGATTCGAGACGTATATCCTCCAATCGGATGGGAGCTATTCCATGCATGGAGAATATGTCACTTCGGATCAATTCCGCACCCAGATCGATGCTCGCATCTTCCCCCACTCGAAAGAAGCCCCCGCACCCGACGAATCACAAGAGGAGGAACCGTGAATCTATCCCTCAATGCTTTACAATCCCTTTACGGCACGCTTTTGGGTGCTTTTCGCGCCTCCTCCCTCGTAAAGATGAGCGTCCCGATATTCACTTCGGTCGGTCGGCGACGAAAAATCACCGCAAAATCGACCGTAAATGAACCCCGCCCTAAAGGACGGGGAATGATTTGGGAGGAGTTTCGAACTCCTCCCAAATTTGGATGTGAATTACCCGGCCCTAAAGGACCGGGTTTCAGGAGACCTGATGAATTATTAATCATTGAGGGATAAATTCATGAACCCACGCTATCCTTTACTCGCTCTCCTCGCTGCCGCAGCCTGTTCTTCTGGCGGCTCGACGATGACTCTCAACTCTTTCTCCGACATTCCGCTTGGCGCGACCAAAGATGAAGTGGTCGCTTCGGTCGGCAAGCCCGACCTGGTCAAGAAGCACTCCGACGGCTCTATCGAATACGAATACGTCGAGCGAGTCAAAATAGGTGCTCGCGATGTCGAAGAGCGCCGCTATCTCATCAAGCTCAAAGATGGCAAAGTTGTCTCCAAGAAAATCAAGGGCAAGTCAGAGGATATTCCTTATCCCACGCCCTACGTCTTCGATAGCTACGAAATGCAGACGACGCAAGTAGAAGAAGGCGCAAAAGAATAATCTTTCATAAAAATTCATCTTTTCTTTAGAGTGGCCCTCCCTAACTTTTAAGGAGGGATCTATGACAGCTGCAACTGAACTCAATGGAAATCTCAGCATTTTTCGATGTGCTGAATGTAAGAGCGATACTCTGGGCGGAAAAGCTGGTTTCAATCCTTTTTTCCGAGATCTCCATCAGAATGGCGTATTCGAGTGGAAGGATAAATATTTAAATCTCAAGTTAGCCGAGAAAAATTATTCTGTAAAAAAAGAGGGAGATTTTCGAATTCACATCAAAGACAATGAAATCACAATTGATCAATTGCCAGATAATGAGCCTTCTTCTGCTCGCACATCGCATCAGAGATTTTGTGAAGTGAAGGATGACAATTAAGCTAAGGAGATGTTCATGTCAGCTACTGTAAGCGTGAGCATTTATCGGTGCCCTGAATGCGATAATTTTGAAATTCATGGGAGCCGCTCTTTATTTAAAGACCTCTTTTTTAAGAAGATTCTTCAAAAGACAGAAAATGGAGAACGAGAGTTGGTCGTAAATGAGCATCATTATGTGTTGAAAAAAGGGGAAGGTTTTCGTGTCGATTTTAAAGACGATCAATTCACAGTGACCCGGTTGTCCACCGAAAAAGATTCTCCGATCCGTTTGAGTCATAAAAAACTTCATGCTGAAATCCCTATCGCCTTTAGAGTTGATAGTTGAGGCAGCTCTCAAAACTCATTTGTCCGTTAAAACCGCCCTTTTGAGGCCATTTGCGTCCATTCTCCTCAGTCGGCCCGCTTGGGGCCGACCTCGTCAAATCGGTTGGTTTGTAAGATGGTGGCTAAGAGAGAAAAGGGAAATAAGAGATAAAGAAGTTTTGTCATAATGTCTCTTGAAAATCAGATTCGTGGGGAGCGGGAATTGCAGCGATGAGCTCTCTCGCGGTTTCTTTTAGAGTGGTGGAATCAGAGGAGGCAAAAGAGTATTTCTTGGTCAGGCCATTGGGATAAGTAATCTGAATCCCTTTTGGTGTTCTAAAAACATTGGTGCATATCTTTACATCTCTAATGCAGGTACGATGAAATACATGACTCCCCATTTGGGTAAAGGCATCCGATGCTGAGGGAAGCATTCTTAATGCCTCTGAGGCAGCAGTTCTGTCTTGAAACTCATAAGAGACTTCTTTCCCTGTTGTGAAAAGAAACTCAAGCTTTTGTAGATCGCCTTTCCAATTCTTTTTAAGAGAAGCGCTCAATACAGCATATAGTTGAATAGCTGGGGAAGGTTTCTTTTTGCAACTAAGGAACAAAAAGAGGCCTTCTGGAATGGAATTATTGGATGGCAGGGGAGGAAGAGCCATAGGGCAACTCCCAGGGAAAGAAACGCGAAGAAGAGGGGCTTCTTCGCGTTTTTTCGTTAGGCTTTGATTTTGATATCGACGCCCGCTGCTACGGGGAGGACTTTGAGTTTGTCGATGGTGTCGAGGGTTGGGTCGAGGAGATCGAGCATGCGAATATGAGTACGCATCTCGAATTGCTCGCGCGACTTTCGGTCGACGTGGGGAGAGCGGAGAACGGTATAGATCTCACGCTTCGTGGGAAGAGGAATGGGTCCCACGACACGGGCGCCGGTGCGCTTCGCTGTCTCGACGATATCTTGAACCGAACGGTCAAGAGTTCGTTGGTCGAACGCCTTGAGACGGATTCGGATCTTTTTACGGGTAGTTGGTTGTTTGGGTGTTGCCATAAGCCTTACTTCTTGATGATTTCTTCTTGGATTTTTGTAGGTACACGCTCAAAGTGGCTCGGCTCCATGGTATAGGTAGCACGGCCAGAGGTCATTGAACGGAGGACCGTCGAGTAGCCAAACATTTCGCTGAGGGGCACTTCGGAGGTCACGATGATGGTTCCTTTGAGCGAATCTTGCCCGAGGATCTTACCGCGGCGTCGATTGAGGTCGCCGATGACGTCGCCGACGCAGTTGTCGGGAGTCGTCGCAACGACTTTCATGATTGGCTCGAGGATGACGGGGTTCGATTTACGCGCCGCGTCTTTAACGGCCATCGAAGCGCAAATCTTAAAGGCCATCTCGTTCGAGTCGACTTCGTGGTAAGAACCGTACACGATTGCCACTTTCATATCGATGAGAGGATAGCCGGCGAGAACACCTGTCGTGAGTCCCTCTTCAATCCCTTTGATACAAGGAGTGATGTATTCTTTTGGAATCACACCACCGACAATCTTGCTGACGATTTCATGCCCTTTGCCAGCTTCGTTCGGTTCAATCTCAAGGCAAACGTGGGCGTATTGACCACGGCCACCCGATTGTTTGACGTATTTTGTTTCGCTCTTGCCGGGAATTGTGATGGTTTCTTTGTAAGAAACTTCCGGTTTTCCAACGTTGGCTTGGACGCTAAATTCACGGAACATCCGGTCTCGGATGATATCGAGGTGAAGTTCGCCCATGCCCATGATGATCGTTTGCCCCGTCTCTTCGTTGGTCGAGACGCGGAAAGTGGGATCTTCTTCTGAAAGAGCGCTAAGAGCCATAGAAAGCTTTTCTCGATCGGCTTTCGATTTAGGTTCAATAGCCATCGAAATCACCGGTGCTGGGAAGTTCATCTTCTCCAGGAGAAAAGGATTTGGATTATCGTCTAAGCAGAGGGTATCGCCTGTGCTGGTGTATTTTAAACCGATGCAAGCGGCGATGTCACCTGTGTAAAACTCGTCACGGTCTTTGCGTTGGTTGGCGTGCATTTCCAAGAGGCGGGAGACGCGCTCTCGCTTATCTTTGGTCGTATTGAGCAGCGCAGTCCCTTTCGTCAACGTGCCGCTGTAAATGCGAACAAAGGTAAGTTTGCCGACGTAAGGGTCGGTCATGATCTTGAACGCAAGCGCAGAAAGTGGGCTATCGTCAGCAGGAGAGAGTTCGATGTTTTCGTCGGAATCCATCTTGTGCCCTTTGATCATTCCTCGATCAAGGGGGGAGGGCATCCAATGAGTCACCGCGTCGAGAATTTGCTGCACACCTTTGTTTTTGAAGGCGGTGCCGCACAGGACGGGGTTGAATTGGTTGCTGATCACTCCTTTGCGAATGACGGCATGGATTTCATCTTCTGTGAGCGAATCTGGATTTTCGAGTACTTTAGTCATGAACGTATCGTTGTTTTCGTCCATGGTGGCGAGTTCTTCGAGGAGGTTTGTGCGCATTTTTTTGCACTGCTCGAGGAGGTCGGCCGGAATTTCTTCGATGTCATATTTAGCGCCCATCGTTTCATCATGGAACAGGTAGGCTTTCATCGTGATGAGGTCGACCATCCCTTTGAAATTGCCCTCTGCGCCGATGGGGCAGTGGACAGGGATCGCATTGGCGTGGAGTTTTTCTTTCATCGATGCGACAGCACTGAAGAAGTCAGCGCCAGTTCGGTCCATTTTATTGACGAAGGCAACTCGTGGAACACCGTAGCGGTCCGCTTGGCGCCATACTGTTTCCGATTGGGGCTGTACACCAGCGACCGCGCAGAACACAGCGACGGCTCCATCGAGGACGCGGAGCGATCGCTCCACTTCAATCGTGAAGTCGACGTGGCCGGGGGTGTCGATGATGTTGATCTTGCACCCGTGCCAATAAACGGTGGTCGCAGCAGAGGTAATCGTGATGCCCCGTTCGCGCTCTTGCTCCATGAAGTCCATGGTCGCAGCGCCTTCGTGCACTTCTCCAATTCGGTGCACACGGCCGGAATAAAAGAGAATCCGCTCAGTAGTGGTTGTTTTGCCCGCATCGATGTGTGCCATGATGCCGATATTGCGGACATTTTTTAATTCGTCAGTTTCTGGTCGTTTGCCCATGATCTATCTTACCATTTGTAGTGGGCAAAGGCTCTGTTCGCCTCGGCCATTCTGTGAGTGTCGTCTTTTTTCTTGATGGTCGTGCCTTGATTGTTAAAGCAATCGGCCAACTCGTTGGCGAGGGCCTCTTCCATCATACGACCCGGTTTTGCGCGGGAGTGTTGGATGATCCAACCCATGGCCATTGACGTGCGGCGGTCCCCAGGGATCTCTACTGGTACTTGGTAGTTAGCGCCTCCGATTCGGCGAGTTTTTACTTCGAGCGAAGGCTTGGAGTTTTCTAATGCCTGTTCAAAGGCTTCAAGAGGGTTTTCAGTTTTGATCCGTTGAGCGAACTTTTCGATGGCTCGGTAGACAATTCGTCGGGCGACTGATTTTTTTCCGCTGTACATCAGCTTGTTGATGAATTTAGCCAGTGTCACGCTTTTGTAGACGGGATCTGGAGGGATTTGTCGGCGCGTAGCGCGTCTTCTTCTAGACATTTTTATTCCTTTTTGTTCTTCACCCGGCCCTAGAGGGCCTGCCCTTGGTCAATGTTCGGTTTCCGAACTTTTACCAGAGGCAAGGAGATTGATCCTCAATATCCTGGAATTACTTTACTTCGGTTTTTTTGCTCCGTACTTAGAGCGAGATTTCTTGCGGTCTTTTACAGCGGCACAGTCTAAAGCTCCACGGACGATGTGGTAGCGCACGCCGGGAAGGTCTTTGACCCTACCACCGCGGACTAATACGATGCTGTGTTCCTGGAGGTTGTGACCTTCGCCAGGGATGTAAGCAATGACTTCTTGGCCATTGGATAGGCGAACCCAAGCCACTTTTCGGAGAGCCGAGTTCGGCTTCTTAGGGGTCTTGGTTTTTACTTGTAAGCAAACGCCTCTGCGCTGGGGGCATTGGTGAAGGGCGGGAGACTTGCGTCTTTTCGTCTTATCTACTCGGCCCTTGCGAATCAACTGGTTATATGTGGGCATTTTTCTCCTAAATCAACAAATTTAAACGCTATATAGCGATAGCTAAACACTATACTGCTTCAACAGAATTTATTGCAAAGGAATCCGCTCGCTAGAAACGACGCTTTTAATTATTAATAACGTAGTGAGTTTGTAGCATTTAATTAAAAAATTATTAATTATAATATTTATTTTATTGCGTTAATAATTGATTTAATTCTAAAATCTGCCTTGGGAGGCTTGGGAAACTAGGCGAAGCTTACGACGCTAAGTTTGGAAGTTTTTCGGCCTATTCTTCCCTCCCTCCCATTTTTTACCCCCTGGTTGGACATGCGACGAATGATGTTGGTATTACTCTTTTTCTTCGTCGGCTGGGGCGGGGCTTCTTTTGCGGAGCCGCACCCCCTTAAAATGTCTGACATTCACCGCGTGTTTGAGCGGTTGTTTTCCTTTCATATTGAAGCCAAGGATTTTAACCCTACCATCGCCCGCCGTTCCATCCGCCTTTTCATCGAGCAATTCGACCCCGATAAGACCTATCTCCTCGCAGATGAAGTGACCCCGTATCTCCAGCTCAGCGACCGGAAAGCGCAAGAGATCATCGAGCGTCTCAAAAAAGAAGATTACTCTGACTTCTTGGCCCTCAATGCCCTTTTCCAACGAGCGATCTACCGGGCTGAGTCGATGCGCTCCATGCTTGCCCAGCAGCTCCTCGAAGAAGACCCGCAAGAGGGGTCTCTTTCTCCGATTCCCTCCTCTCGCTATGCCTCTTCTGAGGCGGAACTCGCTCAGCGACAAAAATTGCGAATGGCCCGTTTTTTCATTTTCCAGAAGGGACGTACTCATCTCGATTCACCTGAACGAAAAGCCAAGGTATTTTCCCTCTTCGAGAGAAAAGTACGCCGAACAGAAGCTAACTTCCTCTTCCAAGACCTCAATGGCAACGCCCTCCCCAAGGCGAAAATCGATCATTTCATCGCGACCAAAATCCTCAAATCCTTTGCCAAGAGTCTCGATACCCATACATCTTTCTTTAGTCCTGAAGAAGCCTATGAAATGCGCCTCAGCCTCGAAAAACAGTTTGAAGGAGTGGGGGTTGTCCTCTCTGAAGGGATCGACGGCGTCATGATCGCCGAGCTGATCAAGGGAAGCCCTGCTGAAGAGAGTGGAAAGATCCAGATCAACGACCTTCTCGTCGAAGTCAACGGTACCCCCGTCTCTCAGCTCTCCTTTGAGGAGGTGCTCGATCTCTTAAAACAAAAAGATGCGGGGGAAATGGTCCTCGGTTTTAGACGAGTCGACCTTGAAGTGAAGAATGAGTCGTTTTACCGCGTTGCCCTCAAGAAGCGCCCCATCCTCATGAATGAGGAGAGAATCGAAACAAGCTACGAGAAATTTGGGCAGGGGATTATCGGTAAAATTGTTCTCCACTCTTTCTATGAGAGCGGAGATGGGATCAGCAGCGAAAAAGACATCAAAGAGGCGATTGCCGCCTTCCGCGAGAAAGGGGATCTTCACGGCCTGGTCCTCGATCTTCGCGAAAATTCCGGGGGATTTCTCAGCCAAGCGGTCAAAGTGGCTGGTCTCTTCATGTCCAATGGGGTTGTCGTCATCTCGAAGTATGGGAAAGGCGATCTCCATTATCTCCGCAATATTGTCAGCCGCCCCGTCTTCAACGGTCCTCTCATCATTCTGGTCTCTAAAATGTCGGCCAGTGCAGCCGAGATCGTCGCTCAAGCTCTTCAGGATTATGGCATTGCTGTCGTCGTCGGCGACGAGCGAACTTTTGGTAAAGGCTCCATCCAGTACCAGACAGTGACTGATGAGAAAGCTGATATTTTCTTCAAAGTGACGGTTGGCCGTTATTACACCGCCTCTGGCCGCAGCACCCAGATCGACGGGGTCATTTCCGACATCCAGGTGCCTACCCAATACGCCCCCTATAACATTGGGGAACGCTTCCTCGAATACCCCCTCCCAGCCGATGCGGTGGGTGCAGCCTATATCGACCCCCTTACCGACCTCGACCAGAGGACCAAGCTCGTCTTCCAAAAGCGGTACCTCCCATCTCTGCAGAGGATCGTTCCTTACTGGAAGCGGATCCTCCCGCAGCTCCAGAAGAACAGCCGCTCTCGCATCACCAAAAATCCTGACTTTCAGGCTTTTCTCAAGCACATCGATAAGATTCGCTCTCGTCAGGGGGGCCTTCCCGTCAACACCATTGACGAGCCGATTCACATTGGCATGGAAGACCTTCAAATGTCTGAGGCGGTCAACATCGTCAAAGACATGATTCTCATTGAGTCTCAGGACCGACCCAAAGTGGAAGCTCCAGCGGCCTCTTTGGCTCCTACAGGTACTGAGTAGCAACGCTTTAAATAAAGAGGCAATTGCAAAACTCATTTGCCCGTAAAAACCGCCCTTTTGAGGCTATTTGCGTCCATTCTCCTCAGTCGGCCCGCTTGGGCCGACCTCGTCAAATGGACCGTGGTGGCTTTGCCACCACTCTCAAATGGCCTCAAAATCATCGAT
>JAGWKU010000026.1 GCA_028873375.1 Verrucomicrobiota bacterium | reverse complement strand
AACGATAAAAAAAGAAAAAAATTCCTTCCTCTCCTTTTATTTTATTTCTCCTCGACCCCTCGCCCTCGATGATTTTTCTCTGCGCTGATCATTTTCTTAAGTTGTTAATCTACAGAAACTTTAACTAGCAACTCTAAGAGGGATTATCTGTCCATCTTAGATGAGAGAGTAGGTCGTGGAAAAAGCGATTAGACCAAAGATCTAGTTTTTGCCAGAATTCCTATTTTTTGTGGGAATTTTGGAAGAAAATAAGGCCCAGAATCCCTATAAAAAATAGGAATTCTGGAGAAGGTCTTTATAAGACGTTAGTAATTAAGGAATTGCGATGTTGTAGAATTCCTGAACGAGGCGAAGAATTCCGCTCGTGCACATGTTGATCCCGATTAAGCAGACGAGCATGCCGCCCAAGCGTTCGATGGCGACGAGGCCTCTTTCACCGAGAAGGTTTTTGATGTAGGAGCCCATGAGCAGGATGATCAGGGAGGGGAGCCAAGCGCAGAAGACAGCGGCTGCAACCATGAGGGGTTTGCCGGTGTCATGAGCATAAGTCATGACGGTCGTGATGGCGCCAGGGCCTGTAATGACCGGCATTGCCAGAGGAACGATCATCGGCTCTTGGGTGAGATGTTCACGCGTATTTTCTTGCTTGGGGAAGATCATCATCAAGGAGATGAGGAAGAGGAGGATCCCACCGGCTACTGCAATGATCGGCTGCGAGATGCCGAGGACCTTGAGGATCCAGTCGCCGAAGAAGGTAAAGAGGAGCAAAATCACCAGGGCGACCGTGAGTTCGCGCGTGATGATTTTTAGCTGTTTTTTCTGGTTAAAACGGGCCAAAAGGGCCAGGAAGAGGGGGATTTGACCCGTCGCGTTCAATACGAAGAAGATCGTAAAGGCCACAGTGGGGAAGCTTTCTGCAGACAATTTCATAGATGACCTGAATGTTAAAATACTGAACATCATAGGGGAAGGGGCGGTTTAATGGGAAGTCTAAGAAAAAAGTGGTGGGATGATCGATATATATTAAAAAATTTACTTTATTTACTTTTAAGCCATTTTTATGTAAAATATTTGCAAATTATGAAACTAACTGAAATTTACAATTCTTCTGGATTGGATTGGCGCAGCCTCCTAGTGAATTCTCTGCCAGGCGTGGGGCTCATCGCGGATTTGTCTCAACGTTGTGATCGAGAATACCGGACCTATCTCAAGGATCTTGATGCAATTGTGAGCAAGAAAGCATCTCGCCCTCTATCCGAAAAAATCCAGATTTTGAATAAGGCAATCCTCGAATCGACGGCTGGGATCACTCATCATTTGCTGACGACCGCTCTCTTCGTGGTTCTCTTTGTGACTGGCATCTTCACGGGGCCCGCGGCCATTGCGATGATCGCCACCTTTGCCTCGTTTGCCGTCCTCTACGGTCTGTATCTTGGGAATGTCATCTGGACGTGGAAAGTTTTGCGAGCTGAACAAGCAGGTATGCAAGCAGCTATAGCGGCAACTCCACCGACGGATCGGTGGGCCTATGATTTTGTGATTCTCTCTCTCAAGCAAGCTCCGGACGCTGTTCCGATGGAAATCCGCAGGGCTTTGGTTGCTTCCCCGAAGATTCGCAGAATGATTTCGGAGCGCCCCTAATGAATATAAAAACAATTTACGAAAATGCAAGATCTATCCCCACCTTACCTCAGGATCCTTCCTCTATCGCAGAAGCGAATGCTTCGAATCGATGGCTTAAAGTAAGCCTCGCAGCGAGTATCATTCCTGGCATCGGGTTTTTCGTCGCCCATTATCAAGAGGATAAAGTGAAAGACGTGGCAGAAGCCGCTATGGGCAAGATTTCTTCAGATCTGACGGCGCACGACAAGCAGGCCATGAATCGGAAGATCCTGTTTGGAAGCGCTCTTGTTTTCCAAGATCTTTTGATCGTCGCCATGTCTGTTGCTCTTCTTGCGACGGGAATTTTCACTGGAGTAGGAGGTATTGCCCTTGTATCCGTGTTTGCGCTCAAAATGATGTATGATTTTTATAAAGTCTATCAAGTCGTTCGCAATATTAAGGCTCGGAATGCCAAACCAGAAGTGAATATGAGAGATATCGTCGATGGCTCAAACAGCAACCCGCCAAGAATCTCTCGGTTTGGTGACCCTGATTTCTTATACCTGGAGGGAGAAGATCCAAATCAGCCAGGTAGCCAATCTCCAGAGCATTAATCCTTCTTTTTTTTCTCTAGCTCTGGCATACTATCGGCGTGAAAAAATTTAAAATTGTCACGCTCGGATGCCGTACGAATCAGTATGAATCGCAGGCGTATGCAGATCAGCTCCGGGGGCTTGGCTATCGAGCGGCCCAAGAGGGCGAGGCAGCCGACGTCTGTATTGTCAATACTTGCACGGTGACGGAGGGAGCGGATCGGTCGTCGCGGCACGAGATTCGCCATTTGCTCAAGAGTCATCCAGGCGCCAAAGTGGCAGTGACAGGATGCATGGCGGAGAGCGCGCCCGAGATCATTCGGGAATTGGGCGGAGGGATTCAAGTCGTTCCGAATGCCCGAAAAGAAGAGCTCGTCGCTGATCTCTTGCCCGAAGAAGAACAGCTTCCCGAATTCAATATCCAAGCGTTTGATGCCCACACGAGAGCCTTCGTCAAAGTCCAAGATGGCTGCAACTCCTTTTGTACCTACTGCATCATCCCTTATGTGAGGGGCCGCTCGAGATCTCGGCAGATCGAAGAGGTCGTGAAAGAGGTCGAAGGGCTTGTCGTCAATGGCTACAAAGAAGTGGTGATCACCGGGATCAATGTCGGTGACTTTGACGGCGGTGGACGGCTCGTCGATTTGGTGCGATCGGTCGATCGGGTGAAGGGACTGCAGAGGCTCCGCATTTCGTCGATCGATCCCGATGAAGTCGACGACGATCTGGCCGATGCGGTGCTCAATGGCCGGGTCACTTGCCCCAGCATGCACATCGTCTTGCAATCAGGCTCCAATGTCATTTTGAAGCGGATGAATCGGAAGTATACGCGGCAAATCTTTTTAGAAACGGTCGAAAAGATGGTAGCCCGCCAGCCCGACTTTACTGTGACGACTGATATCATCGTTGGATTTCCGGGAGAGACCGAGTCTGATTTTGCCGATACAGTCGATGTCGTCCGCAAAGTGCAATTCGCCAAGATTCATATGTTTCCCTACAGCCCCCGCAAACGGACGAGAGCGGCTCTCTACACAAATAAAGTGCTCCCTGAGACAATCCGGACGCGCAAGCAAGAATTGCTTCGGCTTGCCGAACAGACGGCGTTTGGCTTGCGCGAACGATTTGTCGGTCGGACGATGAGTGTCCTTTTAGAGCAGAGCGAGAAAGAGGGGTTTCTGTCGGGCCACACAGAGAATTTTCTCCCTGTCTTCGTGCCGAAGGGTTTTTATCGCCCCAACGACCTCATCACTTGCAAATTGATAGAAAATACACCAGAAGGATTGATTGGCCATGTCGAATGAAGTTTCCTTTTCTCTAGATCCGAATAAACAACCTTTGGAAACGACGTTTCTCTACAGCACAAGTCTGCCTAAAGAAGTGGTAGAGGCATTTGTTCAACAAAGCGGAAAGATCGATGCCTATATCCAGGGAATGTATGTTACGAGCATCTCTTTCTTCGCTCCAAATGGTTTTCCCGTTGCGCAGATTCCTCGATTGTGTGCCTCGTTACAAAATGTCGCATGGCAAAATGAGAGAAAAAAAGATTTGCAGAAAATGACATTCTGTAAGGACTGCGTTCTCGACAGTGTAAAAGTTTATCAGCTCATCCAGCGTGATTATAACCTTGCGCAAAGACAGTTTCGCAAGTTATGCAAAGAATTAAAAATCTCTTTTAAAGAAGAGGGGCAATGGTCATCCGAATCGGCGAAAAATTAAAACCTTATTCTCATCAGCCAGGGACGCGGGTGGTATTGCCACTCAGTCATTGCGTTGTGCAGGCGTTTCCAGCGCTCTTTCGGATTGAAGGGGCAGGGGAGTGGTCGCTTGGAGTGACTGGACCGGTGAAAGAATTCACAGTGGAACTCGACTTGGAGCACAACTGCGTCTGGATGTGGGGGCACGGCAATGAAGGATATTACCGGCTGAAGTTAGAGGCGAGCGAGACGGGCATCGCATTGACGGTCGACCGGGCACCGGCAGCGGGAATTGCCGTTGGCAGCAAAATGCTAGGGCGAAAAGAGAAGCTCTTACTGACGGGAACAGGCCATGTTTGTACAAAACCGGGCCATGAGCGGCTATCGCTCGGCAACTGGAAAGCGCAAGACTGGGACTTGGTTCAGAGACGGATGGATTTGAAAGAGATCGCTCCGATCTTGTTTACTCTCGGGCAACGAGTCCCGACGGCCAAAGAGGCGAAGGGGCCTGTAGCCGATGTATTGAAGAAAGATTTGAAATCGTTTGTCCGAGTGGGCATGTCGGGTCTTTTTGTACCGCGATTGAATGACGAACTCCACCAAGGGATTGTCTCGGAAGAACGGGGACATGGGGATCCATTTTCGCTCTTGCGCGAGGCGTACTGGCAGATTCGAATCTGTTTGTTGGACGGAATGAAAGTGCTTCCCCATTTGCCGCACGATTGGGACGCTGGACGAGCGACCGGTTTACAAACGGGCGTGGGAGAGATCGACATCGAATGGAGCAAGCGGGCGATTCGGCAGATGGAATTTCGTTCCGTTGTGAACGGCGAGGTCACATTTCAATTTCAAAAGGGAATTGGATCGTGTCGAGTCGGAAAAGAGCGATTGAAGAATGGGGAGCCGCTGATTGTAGAGGCATTGCGCACCTATCGCTTCGATCGCTTCCAAAAATAGATGGGATGGTTTAAGGTAGATGAATGACGACCTTACCGGCCGAGCCTCCTAAAATGAGTGCAGCCCTTCTTGAACAACGCGAGCACAATCCACATCACTTCCTAGGTCTTCATGAGACGGTGTCTGGGCAGGTCATTCGTCTATGGCGGCCCGGCGCTTCAGAGGTGCATCTTGAAGTGAAGGGGCAGATCGTTGGCGCTAAGCCGATTGATGAACACGGCCTCTTTGCTTTCGAACCGTCAGAAAAAATCAAACGAACCGATTACCGCATTTATCACACCGATGGGTCGCTTGGGCATGATCCTTATGCCTTTTGGCCCCTTGTCGGCGAGATGGACGCTTATCTCTTCAACGCGGGGTGCCACTATCAGCTCTATCGCGTTCTTGGCGCCAATTTCCGCGAAGCGGAAGGCGTCGAGGGAGTCCACTTCGCTGTGTGGGCGCCCAATGCCCGTTCCGTGAGTTTGGTCGCCGATTTCAATCATTGGGACGGACGGATCAGTCCTATGCGGTGCATGGGAGCATCGGGGATTTGGGAGCTCTTTATTCCCGGATTGAAAGAGGGAACGAAATACAAGTTTGAAGTGCGATCGAAAGATGGGATGCTCCGCATCAAGAGCGATCCGCACGCCTTCTTTTCAGAGCTCCGTCCCCAGACCGCTTCTGTTGTCTCCCAGGTCTATACCCATGCTTGGAAAGATGCTGAGTGGATGGAAGACCGAAAGAAAGAGTCGCTCAATCGACCGATGAACGTCTACGAAATGCACCTCGGCTCCTGGAGAAATTATGGAACCGAATTTGCTTCCTTTCGAAAGATTGCTGTCGATCTCGCCGAGTATTGCGAAGAAATGGGCTTTACCCACGTCGAATTGCTCCCCGTCATGGAACACCCGCTCGACGAATCGTGGGGCTATCAGGTGAGTGGATTTTATGCCGTCACCAGCCGCTATGGAACGCCTGCAGATTTTCAGTTCTTCGTCGACCACATGCACCAAAAAGGGATCGGCGTCATCCTCGACTGGGTGCCCGCCCACTTCCCGACGGACGATTTCTCGCTCAACCGCTTTGATGGGACCGCTCTTTACGAACACGAAGATCCCCGCAAGGGCATTCATCCTCACTGGAACACGGCGATTTTCAATTACGGACGCAAAGAAGTGGCTAATTTTCTCCTCGCAAACGCCCTCTTTTGGTTCGAAGTGATGCACATCGATGGCCTCCGAGTCGATGCCGTCGCCTCGCTCCTCTACCTCGATTATGGCCGCAAAGATGGGGAATGGATCCCCAATCCCGACGGAAGCAACTTCAACATCGAGGCAATTGAATTTCTCAAGCATCTCAATTCCATCGTCCATGAACGTTTTCCCGGCGTCCTCATGATTGCCGAAGAATCATCGGCCTTTACCGGCGTCTCGCACCCCGTCGAGAAGGGTGGCCTTGGTTTCGATCTGAAGTGGAACATGGGATGGATGAACGATACCCTCCGCTATTTCTGCAAAGATCCCGTCTATCGCAAATACCACCAAAACGAGCTCACTTTTAGCCTTCTCTACGCCTTCACGGAAAGTTTCATGTTGGTTCTCTCGCACGATGAAGTGGTCCACATGAAAGGGAGCATCCTCTCCAAAATGCCTGGCCCCGATTGGCAAAAGTTCGCAAACACCCGCCTCCTCTACAGCTACCAAATGGGCCACCCCGGCAAAAAACTCCTCTTCATGGGCGGCGAAATCGGGCAGTGGAGCGAGTGGGACTGCAAAGCGGAACTCGAGTGGTACCTCCTCCAATATCCTTTGCACCAAGGCCTCTTTAACTTTGTCAAAGAGCTCAATCACTTCTACAAACGGCATCCCGTCCTCTGGCAGAGAGATTTCGATTGGGAAGGGTACGAGTGGATCGACTTTGCCGACGCAGAAAACTGTATCATCTCTTATTTGCGCAAAGGGACCGGCGTTCAGCTCGCCTTTGTCCACAATTTTACTCCCGAGTACCGAGAAAATTACCGGATCCCTCTCGCAAAGATCCAAGCGATCCAAGAGGTATTCAATAGCGACGCCGAGCGATTTGGCGGTTCCGACAAATTGAATAAAACCGTCGGCTTCGACGAAACCGGCTTCACGATTCAACTCGCCCCTCTTGCAACGATGATTTTTCAGGTGAGCTTTGCTTAACAGCAAGAAAGAGTACAACGCGCTCGTTGAGGAGATCATCGAGCACGACAGACGTTATTTTGACGAAGCAAAACCGCTCATTTCCGATTACGAGTACGATCAAAAAAAGCGGCAACTCCTCGACTACGAGAAAGCCCATCCCGATCAAATCCACCCCAATTCCCCCACGCAGCGAATCGCCGAGTCGGTGACCGAGGGATTTCAACAGAGAGAACACCTTGTCCCGATGTATTCGCTCGCTAACACCTATTCCGAAGAAGAAGTCGCTGACTTTCTCAAGCGAGTTAAAAAACTCTACGGAAAAAAAGAGCTCGCTTACTGCTGCGAGCTGAAAATGGACGGCACCGCTATTTCCCTCCTCTACGAACACGGCAAACTTCGCTGCGCCACCACGCGTGGCAATGGGCGGGTAGGCGACGACGTAACCGCCAATATTAAGACGATCAAATCAGTTCCCCTTCAACTCTCTGGCCACTTTCCCGACGTAATGGAAATTCGAGGCGAAGTCTATCTTAATTTAGCCACTTTTCGTGCGATCAACGCAGCTCGCGAAGAAGAAGGTCTCGAGACCTTTGCCAACCCCCGCAATGCCGCGGCAGGTTCGCTCAAACTCCTCGATCCCCGCGAGGTGGCCAAACGGCGCCTCAACCTCGTCACCTACGGCATCGCCGAAGGACAAGCGCATCTCGCCACCCAACACGAAGTACACGCCTATCTCAAGACGCTCGGCCTTCCCACTGCCAAATCTGAACACCTCGCCGTTGTCCATGACCTCGCAGGCATCATGAAATTCGCCCATAAGATCCAAGCCCAGCGCGACGAACTCCCATTCGAGATCGATGGCATCGTCGTCAAAGTCGACGAGCTCAAAATCCACTCTGCTTTAGGTCACACCGGAAAAACACCCCGCTACGCGATCGCCTATAAATTTGCTCCCGAGCAAGCCCATACCCGCGTCAACGACATCGTCGTTCAAGTAGGTCGCTCCGGCGTTCTCACTCCCGTCGCCGAGCTCGAGCCTGTTTTCCTCGCCGGCAGCACCATTTCTCGCGCCACTCTTCATAACCAAGAAGAAGTGGCCCGTAAAGACATCCGCATCGGCGACTTTGTCACCATCGAAAAGGGGGGCGACGTCATTCCCAAAGTGGTCCAAGTCGACCTCACCAAGCGGCCCGCTCACTCCCATCCTTGGCACATGCCTACCCATTGCCCCATCTGCAAAACCCCCGTCGTCCATCGCCCCGGCGAAGTGGCCGTCCGATGTCCCAGCTCTACTTGCGCTGGCCAGCGGGTCCGCCGCATCATCTACTTCGCCTCTAAACACGCCATGGACATCGAGCACATGGGCGAAAAAGTAGTCGAGCAGCTCGTTGAAAAAGGGCTCATCTTCCGCATCTCCGATATCTACCTCCTCGACGCCGATAAACTCGCTCGCCTCGACAATTTCAAAGAAAAGTCGATCCAGAACCTTCTCACTAGCATCGAGGCCTCGCGCACCTGTCCTCTCTCCCGCTTTCTCATGGGGCTCGGCATCAAATCGGTCGGCATTGAAACGGCTGAAGCAATCGCAGAACACGCCTCCGATATCCATCTTCTCCTCTCCATGAAAGCGGAAGATTTCCTCGGCATCGAAGGGATCGGCGAAAAGACAGCCCGCATGATCGCCGAATTCTTTGCCGACGCGGGCAACCGCGAAGAAATTCGCCTTCTTCTCGCCCATGGCGTCAAACCTCAAAAGCCTGCTGCCAAAAAAATCGCTGGTCACCCCTTCGCCGGCAAAACCTTCGTCCTCACAGGCGTTCTTGCCCGTCACAGCCGCGACCAAGCGACTGCCCTCATCAAAGAGCGGGGCGGCAAAGTCTCCGGCTCCGTTTCAAAAAATACCGACTATCTCCTCGTCGGTGACGAGCCTGGCTCCAAGTACGACAAAGCCAAAGAGCTAGGCATTCCCATCCTTAGCGAAGAAGATTTTGAAAATCGGTTATAAATTTTTTAATTAAAAAAAATAATACACATATAACTTAATTTTACAGTATTTATTAAATTGCCAAACTTGTATATTATTATGTAATAATAAAAAACGTAATTAAACTATAAACATAATAAATAAAAATTGGAGTAATTATGAGCGCTATTAATCAAGCAGAAAGTATAAGAACCACCACTGGTGAAGTGGAAGGTGAAAGCTTCAATCCTCTCACTACTGGAAAACTGCAAGGCAGGGAAGTTGCCGCCGTTCAAAAGCAAAGTTCTTCATCGTCTACTTCTCAAACATTTCTTCTCGTAGCGACAACGGTATGTGCTCTTCTTTCGATCATTCCTCCTCTTCGGCTTGGCGCTTCTCTTGCTCTCCGGTCGGTCGCTCTTCTCTCTGTTGCGTTGGCCAAGGAGCCGAAGGGAGCGGAAGGAAGCACGATGAAGGCGGCCAAAATCGCCGCAGTAGCGCTTGGTCTCGTAGGATTAGCTGCAGCTTTACCCCTATTATTGACTATTTCTCTTGCAATCGACCTCGGAACGCAAGTCGTTGGGTTGCTCCGATCGATCTACGAAGGAGATCCGATCGAAGCATTAGTCCATGGATTCATGCTCATTATCGACACCTTAGCCCTGGCAGGTCTTATTGTCGGATCCTGGGAACTCATGGTCGCGAGCATGTCTATAGCTGCTTTTGGGATGTTGCTTGGAATGATGTCAGCTTTTGCTTCAATCAAACCGGATGATGATAAAGCGACGGTTGCTAAAAAAATTCTCATGGGTCTTTTCTTCTTTGTTCTTGCGGGAATTAGCGTAGCGGGAGCTGTCTCAACTTCAAGAATACTGGGTCCTGCTAAAGAGGTTACCGTCAAAAACCCCGATCCGAATGGTCACTTGCGATTGAAAGCTGGTGATCAAATCTCTGCTCCAGGAGAAGATCTTGTGATACACCATCCTAATCGCAACTATAACATTGTAACACAGTTTGGTGGCGATGCACCCCCCATTAACTTTTGCGTAGAAACGCCCTTAGTTACGATACACGAGCCGCTCTCTGCAATCCAATTCCCCACTCTTCCTGTAGGGGGCCCCTCTCTTGCGGCTGCTGAAATCAACACTCCAAGCTCTGCGGAACTTTTAGAAGCTATCGATGCGCAGGAAGCCTTTTATGAGGCTGAGAGAAAAAAGCAGCGCGAGGCTCAGGGAAGAGAGAAAACCCCACTAAAAGAAGAGCCCAAAGCTCAGAACAATAGTCTACCCAGCGCGCCTCCATTACAGGGAGAGGAATAGAAAAAAATAACAGGATAGACAGGATAAAAAAGAACTTATCCTGTTTATCCGTTATTTCAATTTTTCTACGTTTTTGGTTCGTCGAGAACAGCTTCTTCGACTGTTTCAAGTTCGTAAACGTGAGTTCCCTGAGCAAAACCCGGGACGACCGTACGATTCCTAAAGTCGCCTTTGATGAGGGTGGGCATTTCCATGGGGTGACCAAACACAGTGAGTGGACCTGGGGGAATCTCAGCGTCTTCAGCGACAAAGATATGACAAGACTCTTTGCCCGGCTCCCAACACTTTTTATTGGAATCTTCTTCATCAAAAAGAGCGTTCATTTCATCTACTTCCTTCACTGCAGCGGCGTATTGTGCTGGAGTGTAATCAACAGGTAATTTTCTTAAGATATCCCGTTCTCGGATCGTACATTCCCGATATTTGTAATCATCATAATGCTCATAGGGAAGAAGGATAGCTAAAGCAACTGCATGGATCAGTTCTTGTTGAGGGAACTTTTGAGTAACCTTGATTTCCTCTTTGTTAATTCCTCCGCAGTGATCGCTAGGTGTCCACCTCTGCTCCTTGACAGTGCTGTGTTTGTAATTGACTCCAGGTTTTAGCTCGAGAACGCGACACATCGTCTCCGGCTCCATCCGATAATCGGTGTGTCCTTCAAAGAAGTTGTGTTCTTCAATGAGATGAGGTCCCAACTGAGGGAAAGAAAAGCTTTCTCTGGTTTGCAGATGAGACACTTTATAATTAAGACTTCCTTTTGCATCATCGCCGAAAGGGCACTCTTGAGAGCCTAAACCATTGTCTAAGTACTCGACCTTGAGCCTACCTTCTACGATGATGGGCATATTCCTTTGACCCACCAAGAGGTGATGATTTGAGATGGTCTTTGCTTTCGCCATGACGGCATTTAGCTTATCGGCGATTTGCTGGTACGTAATGCCAATCTTTTGCAACGTCGCATCATCTGCGTCACACACAGTGACGACACTTTCATTTGCCGCTAAAAAACCTACGTCAGAAGCTCCGCCAGGTTGAAAAATTTGGTTCAACCGAGCGATCTGCTCAGGCGTATATTGATGAATCGGGTGTTGAGTAACGGTATTTGCCATGAGTAACCTCCAAAAAAAGCGGAGAGTGTAAGCCGACTCTTTTTTTTCAGCTACTCATTTTTGAGGTGTGTGCTCAATCGCCATCCTGGCAGGGAATGGTTATAATGAAACACGCGCAAAGAAGCGGCGAACAAGCGATCAAAGTTAGTATCCCCCCTCCTTTCAGAAGGCACCCACCACATTCTTTTAAAAATTCTTTTGTTCTCGGTGAGATGAATTGCTTTTGAATAGGTGTTTTTGTGTCCACTGTTTCTGTTGTTTCCTCTGCGGTAGATTGTTGGCAGATCTGCCTGCCTTCTAAGCCTTCTACAGCAGTAAGATCAACGTTGCCATTTTGTTGAATGACCTGTTGACACACTGAGCAGACTGGCGCGGCAGAAGAATACCCTTCAGTGTATTCCTGTAAGAGGGGAGTGTTTGGAGTTTCTTGACTTGCTGGAATCACAGACATATTTTCCTCCTATGGAAAAGAAGGGCAAGATGTTAATGGATCATTTGCGATGATGTCAAGGAAGATGGTAGCTAGCTTGTTTCTCAGCCTTTGATCTTGATTGAGGAACTTTCAGCGTGATACAGGTTGAATCCATCGACAAAGCAAATGATTCGCTCCTGTTCCATGGGGAATTTCCACAAAAAAACCACGGATACGAAATCCGTGGCGACCGCATAGCCGAACTACACGGGATGCTTATACTTAACTATATAACACACAAGAAACTTTCATGCAAATTTAAAGGGAAGAGCTTCTCGCTATTGCATAGATGAAAAATGGGATCGCCAGGATGGCGATGGCGGCAATGACGGGGTGAATAGCAGCGGTGACCCAGAGGGCCACGAAGTCATGCGCGAGATAGGTGGGACTGGCGAAGAGGGCGCTGAGCGCGTAGACCACATGGAAGAGGAAGTTGACGAGGGCAGATACGATCAGCATCCGCGCTGTTTCTGGATGCTTGCGCTCGAGCTTTAATCCAAGAGCGAGAAGGATTCCCGATGCGATGCAAGACAAGGCGGGTCCTGCCGCGGCGACGAGAGGGAAAAGCCGCTCTTTGCCGATCCATTCGCCCAATTTGGTGATTCCTTTTCCACGAAAGGAAGTGAGCCCCCCTTCGTAAGGATAAAGAGTAATTTGAGTTTTCGCTTCTGCAAAGAGCGCTTGATAGGCCGCAGCATGCCCCGCTTCATGGGTGAGAACATAGGCGTGATTGGCGGCACTTAAAGAAAAAGCGGTGGGAGCTAGCCATTGGGTGCGCGCAGAGGGGTTAGAGAGAGACCTCCAGCGAAGAATGCCGCTCACAATCAATTGTATCTGGATTCCGATGAAGAGAGCGAAGAGCCCTGCCGTCGATGTGACGAAAAGGGCAGAGACGACGCCAATGGCAAGCGAAACGGCCAGCTCTACGAGCATTTGGCGGGCGAACTTATCGACCTTAGTCTCAAGAGGGGGGGCGAGGAGAGGGACAGTTACAGGAACTGCTCTCCTGTCAGCACAAATAGAAAACATGCCCTCTAGCATGGAATAGGGAGGCAATTCTCGCAAGACAAGCTATTTATGCAACTAGAAAGGCGGGGTTGATCCGCATGAGGGGAGCTTCTTTTTTCGCTTCGGCGCGGGGGTGGATCGCGATGGCGATGGGAAAGGGGTGGCCGGAGGGAAGGGCTGTGAGGAAGTAGCGGCGGCGGAGGGCTTCGAGGGCCGGGGAACGGACGTTGAAAAACCACACTTCTTCCACTTCTGGCCAGTTGTCAGGTTCGAGGGAGTAGAGCCCTTCGACTTCAAAGTCGTATTCTTGGCCGAGTTCTTTCAATCCTTCGAGGTAATGAAACTTCGCTTCGCGGGACGATAGGATGGGGATATGGGCGCCGAGGAGATGGAAGAGGTTGAAGTACGGGGGGCGGATAAGCCCTTGGAAGCGGAGGTAGGGAAGCAGGGCGGTGATGAACTGGTTATCGATATCGAGGTAGAAGAAGCCTTGGGGGCTTTGCCGGAGGCGGCCAGTGCCTTTGCAGAGACTTTTGAGGAGGGTGCTGTTGTGAGGGACGGGGCGGATCGTGGGCGACTCGAGCGATTCAGTGATTAGGTACCAGATGGGTTCTGGCTCTTTTTGAGGGGCTTTTTCATAGATACCTCTGAAAAAGTAGCGTGGGGGTTGGAAAGAGCTTTGAAGGGTAGTTTTTGGGGGTGGGAGACGGCGGGTAGGAAAGATGGTGGGTTCGGAGGCGGGAATGGTAAATCTTTTCTTGAATGATGGCGGGAGAGGCCCTTGCGGAGGGGGTATGAGCGAGAATGGAGCAAAGATCGGAATCATAGCCCCTATATATTACTCAATTTTTGGGTAGATGTCGAGTAAAATAAAGACTATATAACTTTGAGCTGCTGTGGTTTATACCGCTCGTGATTCAAGAACCGAGAGCTGGCATCGTCGGCTTTGCCCGCTGAATGCCCCTCTTCACTCGCGCCTTGCGAGACGCAATGGTCGCTCGCTCCAGAGGGGCATTCCGGGGGAGCCTCCTTGCCATCTCCCGATTCTTGAACCACTCCCGGTATAAGTAGTTCGCCGACCAGGGTTTGGTGGCTGTAGCTGTGCACTTTGACGTGCTGGAGGGTGCCGATGAGGGAGGCATCGCCGGAGAAGATCACTTTTTTCCAACAGCGGGTGCGTCCTTTGAGCATTTCTCCGTCTTTGTTGAACCGTTCGACGAGCACCTCGACTGTTTGGCCGAGGAATGCTTGCCGCTCTTCTTGGCCAATTTGCTCTTGGAGGGTCATGAGGCGCTGCAAGCGGTCTTGCTTCACTTCTTCCGGGACGTCGTCTTTCCAGCGCATTGCGGGGGTCCCTTTGCGGGGGCTGTAGGCGAAGAGGAAGGCGACTGAGAAGCGGAGCTCTTTGAGGGCATCATAGGTCTCTTGGAATTCGGCTTCGGTTTCGGTGGGGAACCCGACAATGATGTCTGTGCCGAGGGAGACGTTGGGGACGATTTGGCGGAGGAGGGATACCTTTTCAAAATATTGTTCTTTGGTGTAGATCCGGTGCATTTTTCGGAGGATGCGGCTCGAGCCGGCTTGGATGGGAAAGTGGACGAATTCGCAGAGAGAGGGGAGGTCGCGGATCGCCTGCATCAGCTCAACCGTGATGTCGATGGGGTGGGAGGTCATGAAGCGGATTCGCTCCATGCCTGGGATGGCGTCGAGGCGGTGGAGCAGGTCGTGGAAGAGGCAGCTCCATTCGGGCTTATCTTTGCCGTAGCTATTGACGTTTTGGCCGAGGAGGGTGATCTCCTTATAGCCTTGGTCGACGAGCATTTTGCACTCTTCGACGATGCTTTCAGGGGGACGGGAAACCTCGGTGCCGCGGGTATAGGGGACGACGCAGTAGGTACAAAATTTATCGCAGCCTCGGATGATCGAGACGTGGGCTTTGACCTTGCTGTCGCGCTTGGCGACGAGGTAGTCAAGATTTTCTTCGAATCGCTCGTCGGTTTTATAGACTTGCCGGTTGGTGTAAAGAACTTCGTCGAGAACGGTGCCGAGGTCGGTGATGTTGTTGGTTCCCACGACGAAATCGAGGTGGGGAAACTTGCGGAAAAGGGCGTCTTTCTTGGCCATCGCCATACAGCCGGTGACCCCGATGATGGCATTTTTCTTGCCGCCGCGGCCGAGTTGACCTAGTTTGCCCATCACTTTCCGTTCCGCAAGGTCGCGGATCGAGCAGGTATTAAAAATGAGGAGATCGGCCTCTTCCTCCGTTTCTACGGGAATCAGGCCCCGCTTTTGGAGCTGACCCGCCATGATTTCAGTGTCGAGCTCGTTCATCTGGCAGCCGTAGGTGCGGATGAAGTAAGACTTGATTTCGCGTTGCACGGGGGGCCTCTATAAATTTTCAAAAAGTGTAGCAGACGGGGGGCTCTCTCTGCAAGAGTGGAGTGTGACTGAGAGAGGGTTCAGGCGCAATAGGGAGGGGGATTTTTCATACTGCTGAAGGAGTTTGATGAGGCCTTCGATGTGCTTGATTTCGCCTTCGTAAATATTTGTTTGAGCGTCTTTCACGGAGGATGGCAGATCTTTTATGACAGCGAGTTGCTTGATTTTCTCCTTTTTTAGATAGATATCGGCGCCTTTTGAAATACGTAGGATGAAAGCTGACATTTGAATGGCTTTATCAGCGAGCGCTGTGACTGCTTTAGGACCTGTTCTGGGGAGTTTGTGCTCGTCTAGGCAATCATAGGCTCCCTTCAAAAAAGGAGATTTTTCATAGATCACAATCTCACGGGCTTTAGCGAAAAGTTGGCGCCGTAAATCGGATTCATCTTGACTGATGACAATCATAAAGGATCCTCCTGATAAAGGGAGAAAAGTATACGGGGACAAATTTTTTTTGGAAAGGAGAGATGGCAAGTAATCTTTTGAGAATTAAAAATTCTTGTCAGAAAATGAGATGGGTCGCTACACTGGTAGCTTCAGTTTTTAGAGAGAAAACCATGAATCGCAAACAGAACACACCTCTTCTCACGAAGCAAGAGGCACTCAATTCCCGGCGATGGTACCTCTTCGATGCTACAGGTAAAACGCTTGGTCGTTTTGCTTCGGAAGTGGCGAAGGTCCTCCGCGGTAAGCATCGTCCAGATTTCACTGCCCATGTAGATTGCGGCGACGGCGTCATAATCATCAATGCGGAAAAGATCGAAGTGACTGGTATGAAAGAAGCTCGCAAGATTTATCGCCGCTACACTGGTTTTATCGGTGGCCTCCGTGAGGTTCCCTATTCGACCATGAAAGCGAGAAATCCGAAGTACATCCTCGAGCATGCGATCAAAGGGATGATGCCAAAGACCCGCCTTGGTGGGCAACAAGTGAAAAAACTGCGCATTTATGTCGGCGATCAGCACGACATGCAGGCGCAAAACCCTACCCCAGTGAATCTTTAATCGAGAAGTTTGAATGTCTAATGAAACGATCGGCATTGGCCGCAGAAAAACAGCAGTTTCCTCGGTTCGTCTCCGCAAAGGGACGGGGATCATCGACGTCAATGGACGAGCGTTTGAGCAGCACTTCCCTCTTCCGTTGCAACGCCAAGAAATTCTCGCTCCGTTGAAGAAATTTGACGATCCTGCGAAATACGACCTCATCGTCCGCGTTAAAGGTGGCGGCCTTGAGGCTCAAGCCATCGCTACACGCCTTGGAATTTCCCGCGCACTCGTTCAAAATGACGAGCTGACCCGCGCTCCTCTCAAAGAGCTCGGCTACTTAACGCGCGATCCTCGCAAGAAAGAGCGTAAGAAATACGGCCGTAAAAAAGCCCGTAAGCGCTTCCAATTCTCCAAGCGATAAAGGAATTCACCACAGAGACTCAGAGAAAGAAGAGGTTTCACAGAGAAAAAAGCATTATTCTCTGTGAAACCTCTTCTTTCTCTGAGTCTCTGTGGTGAATCTTTTTCCAGGACCTCACATATTAAGTCTGCTCCTTTTGATTGTGTAAATCAATACGATCTGTTATCTGGAAGCTGTGGAGGCCTACCCTATGTCAATGGAAGGGAAGCCAGTAGCAGCTTCGGCAATCATCGATCAAGTCATTGAAGTATTTCCCAATGATTTAAATCCGCATGGAACTCTGTTTGGAGGCCGTGTGATGCAAATCGTCGATTCGCTCGCAGCTATCGTCGCCAAACGGCATTGTGGCCGGGTGTGCGTTACTTTAGGGATAGATTCGGTCCGCTTTTTAAACCCCGCCCGTAGAGGCGACATTTTGGTCTGTATGGCGTCGGTCAATAAGACGTGGTGCACATCGATGGAAGTGGGTGTGAAAGTGATCGCTGAAGACTTTCGTTCTCTCGAGCAAAAAGACATTCTGTCTGCCTATTTCACCTTTGTGGCTGTGGATGATGACCACAAGCCTGTCGAAATCATCCCTGTTTTACCCGAAACGGAAGAGCAGATCAAGCGTTTTAATGAAGCCGAAAAACGTCGCACTTTCCGCCTCGCGCAAGAAACTTCTCATCATTGATTTTTCTGAAATTTATTCGTTGAAATTCTCTCCTCATTTATAAAAGACCTCCTCAGGAGGCGAAAGATGAATTCTGATCTGAAAATTTTTGCAATTAAATTGGCAGGTGTATTGCTAGCGACTCATCTCATGGGATGGGGCATTATGTTATGCGCTGAAAGCTTTGAAAAAGCCTGGAAAGCGCACCAGAGACAAAAAAATGGATGGTGTCATGCGGATTGTTTCTATTACTGGCTGTTCTTGGCGGCTGGCTTCGATAAGGCTTATGCTTTATCGGAGTCATGATAGGACCATTCAGAGCCGGGTCCCGCAGTGAAAGTCTTGTTTTCGGGGGTAAAAAGCATCCACTGTTCTTTGTCTTGGGTATAAAAAGAAAAGAGGTATAACTCCATATCTTCTCCGAAAACAAGCTTAGCATCGAAGGAGTTATTTAAGATTTCTACCTTCTTTAATTTTCTGCTAGCTAGTTCGGAAAGAGAGACTTCGATCTTTTCTTTTGAATCTTCACAACCAGCAAGAGGCTTTTTATCCTTATCGATGCGCCAAGCGCACATGTAGATCCACAAATGCCATTCACCAAAATATTGAATTTTTACTCCCGTGCGAGTTTTTAGTGGTTTGGCAATATCCTTTCCAAAATCCATCGTGATAAAACTACCGTACCCCTGCTTTACTCTCGTGGGCTTTGTTTCTAATATTTTTTCAAAAAGACTACTTGCTAACTGAGTGCCATTCTTCATTGGAAAAACCAATACCCTTCTTCAACTATTTCATGATATCCGTAACCTTGTTTGCTAATCTCTTGATGTAGCTGTTGTCTTTGATCCTTATCTAGTTGCTTTCCTAATTTTCGTTCAATTTCTCTGACTGCATCTTCAAATTGATCATTCTGTGCTTCATTTGATCTTGGAGTTCCGTCTCTTTGTTTACCTTCTTTTACCTTTTGGATGACCTCATAGGTAGCCCATCCAGCAGCAGCTCCTGCAGC
>JAGWKU010000122.1 GCA_028873375.1 Verrucomicrobiota bacterium | reverse complement strand
TTGGCTGCGCCGGCATTCCAACCTTTCCATCCGCGTTCAGGGCCCCCTATTACAAATAGGGAGCCCCTCTCGCGCCGGCCTTCGGCCTGATGGAAATCTTGGCCGCCGGCTTGGCCAAATTCCCAAATTTTGAATCACGTTGTGTATAAAACCGTGTCAATTTCTTTTAGTTCAATTCTTGCTTAATTAAATTTATTAGGGATAAATAGCGTCTATTTGCTTTATTCGAGCGGTAAGGGCAATCTGTTCCATGAGTTGGAAACATTCTGCAGAGCCGGAATCTGCTCCTTTTACCGTCTCGTACTGACTGTTTAGCGATTGATAGACGCTTAGCAAAAAGCCATCAAACGTATTTGTTTGATCTCCGATGGAAAAGAAAGAGAGGGAATTCCCGAGTCTTAAAGCGTCTTCTTTTCGCATTATGGCCTCTATATAGATCTTTCGGCTTCGAAGGAGAAGAAACTCGTTCTTTATGTGTTTCAATTGATTCCCTATCTCTGTCTCGGCAGGGAGAAGTTCTTGGGCGAGGGAAAGGATGAGATCGCTTTTACGTACGATTTCTTCGAGAGGCGCAGTGTTCGTATCAAGTTTCCTCGCTAATTTTGCTAGATGTAGAACTCGATAATATTTTGCAAAGAAGTCGACGTCTACTTTGAGAGAAGAAACTGGAGGAGGACTGATCGGCGATTCAAGCGAGTTGAAGGAGGAAAAGGAAGGGGTAGAAGGAGAATCGGAAGAAGGTGGAGAGTCCTGCTGGAGGCGATGCTGAATGATCGATCGGCAGAGAGGACCCTCGAATGGGGAGCGGAGATGAAAGGAATGGGAGGGAGATATGGATTTTAGACAGGTTCTTTTGGAAGAAGGGGCGAAAACGGGCGGTTGATGATGAGTAAGAGTTGTGGGTAACTGTCGCAATGAGACGAAAGAGGCGGGAATTGCTGGAACAGTAGGTTGTAATGCCATAGGAGCGGCAGGAAAAGGTAAAGAGGGTTCTTGTCTGAGGAGGATCCGCATGACAGGCGGAGAGTGAGTAGGACGAGTCGGCTGTGGATCATTATTTTGAACAAAATGCTGAAAGACTGATGTTGCTTTGTCAGTAGATTGCGTGTTGGTGGGAAGAACGCTAGAACGAAGCGTTGTATTAGATTCGTTATACCGCTCGTGATTCAAGAACCGAGAGCTGGCGTTGTCAGCTTTGCTCGTAGAATGCCGCTCTTCATCAGGTCTCCTGAAACCCGGTCTTTTAGGGCCGGGTAATTCACATCCAAATTTGGGAGGAGTTCGAAACTCCTCCCAAATCATTCCCCGTCCTTTAGGGCGGGGTTCATTCGAGCCTTGCGAGACGCAATGGTCGTTTCCTCCAGAGAGGCATTCTGTGGAAACCTCCTCGCCATCTCCCGATTCTTGAATCACTCTCGGTGTAGGAACAGGGCTTATTTTAAGGAGGGAAGAAGACGGGTAGCAACCTTCGGGGAAAGAGTCCGAGATAGGAGAAAGAGCTTCAAAAGGCGAAACAGCCGCGGGCACAGCTAGGAGAAAAGGGTGAGGAGATGGGGGTAGCGATCTATAGGATTGAGGAGATGTGGGCGGTAAATTGAAAACGCTGGGATCGGTAAAATCTACAGGATACATATAAAACTCCTAAAGGTTGTGGATAGTTTATTTAATTATAATGATTTTGTAAACCATTACAATAATGAGGCAGTTGCAAAACTGCTTTGCCCTGGAAAATCGATGAGTTTTGAGAGCTGCCTCTAATGATTGGCAATTAGGGTTTATACACAACGTGACTCAAAATTTGATTTTTGGCTGCGCCGGCATCGCAACCTTTCCATCCGCGCTTAGGGCCCCCTATTACAAATAGGGAGCCCGTCGCGCGCCGGCCTTCGGCCTGATGGAAATCTTGGGCGCCAGCTTTGCCAAATTCCCAAATTTTGAATCACGTTGTGTATAATTCAAAATAGATTCAACAAGGGATGGGTATTCGTTCGAAGACGATCGCCGTATCCGTAACCGAATTGTTTGAGAAAGAGGGCGGCGGGGTCATTGGGATTGTGGATATAGACGGCCGATGGGAGGGCATAGGTCACGAGATAGAGCGGCGCTGCTGCGGGGGGCCACTGGAGAAGGAGCTGAGGCTTGAGGAAAAGTAGATTGCCCGGCTTTGCGGGGAATGGGAGGAGGCCGAGAGGAGCTGTTTTTTCTGGCTTTGAGAGGGGAGCTAGCGAAAGAAAAAAGGCGATAGAGAGCCCTTGGATGCATAAAAAGTCTTTGAGTTGGGCTGGACGGGCGAGGGAAAAGTCTGCAGGGAAAAGATGGTCACAGGCAAGTCGAAGACTTGGCTCATCGCTGAGGCTGCTGAGAAGGCCCGAGAGTTTGCGAGAGAGAAGAAGCGATTGGAGCGAGGGGATGTTGCGCCACAAGTCTCGACCACTCGGATGAGCTGAAAGGGCAGAGATGAGTGTGTTCCATTCAGCAGAAGTGAATACTTCCTCGAGTTCGAGAAAGCCATTTTTGGCAAAAAAACCGATTTGTTGAGCGGTTAGCGTGGGGGTCATTGAGCGACCATTTCTAGTCGGTTAAGCGCCTCTGTCATTTTGCTCGCTTCAGAAAAGGCAGAGAAGCGGACGTAGCCTTCTCCTTCCGTGCCAAAGCCGCTGCCTGGAACAGAGACCAAGTAATGCTGTTCGAGGAGTTGATCGAAGAATTCCCAAGAGCTCATTTTCCCAGGCGTTTTAACCCAGAGATAAGGGGCATCGGTGCCGCCGAATACGCGGTAGCCCAACGCGCTCAAGCCATCGCGGAGTCGCTTGGCTCGATCGAGGATGTCGTCGATGAAGGCTTTGACCTCTTTTTTTCCTTGCTCAGAGTAAATCGCTGCAGCAGCTCGTTGGATCGGATAGGCCACTCCACCGAATTTGGTTTCTTGGCGCCGTTTCCAAAGGGCGTGAAGAGAGAACGACTGGTAGCTCTCGACAATCTTTAGGCTGTGGGGAACGACGCAGTAGGAGCAGCGAAGGCCGGTAAACCCGGCGGTTTTCGAGAAACTTCGGAATTCGACCGCCACTTCTTTTGCGCCGGGAATTTCATAAATGCTTCGGACTGCATGAGGAGAGCGGACATATGCCTCATAAGCCCCATCGAAGAGAATGACCGCCTCGTTTTCTTTGGCGTAGCGCACCCACATTTGAAGCGTCTCGCGGGTCATTGCGGTACCGGTCGGGTTGCTGGGGGAGCAGAGATAGATCAGGTCGCAGGGACGGTTTGGAAGTTGGGGAAGGAAGTTATTTTCTTCGGTACAGGGGAGATAAATGATGCCGCCATAACCGCCTGTTTTGAGTGGGAGGCGAGTACGGCCTGCCATTACGTTGGTGTCGATGTAGACGGGATATGTGGGGTCAGGAATAGCGACTCGGTTCTCGACAGCAAAAATTTCTTGGAAATTGCCGATGTCGTTTTTCGCTCCGTCGGAGATGAAGATTTCGTCGGGTGAAATGCCGAGAGAGCCGTAGTCTCCTTTTGCAATCGCCTCGCGCAAGAAGGGGTAGCCCTGCGCCGGGCCGTAACCTTTGAAGGTTTCAGGCGAGCCCAATTCTCTGGAAGCTTTCTCTAAAGCAGAGATAATCGAGGGGCACAGAGGCTCCTTCACATCGCCAATTCCGAGATCGACGATCGGTGCGTCGGGATGCTTTGTTCGAAAGGCGGCGACACGTCGCTCCATTTCGGGAAAAAGATACCCACCTGCTAGCTTGGAGTAGTGATGATTTAGCTTTACCATAAGTAAACAACATAGCGCATTCAAACTTAAAGCAGTATTCAAAAATAGTATGAGGCAGTTGCAAAACTCATTTGTCCGTTAAAACCGCCCTTTTGAGGCCATTTGCGTCCATTCTCCTCAGTCGGCCCGCTTGGGGCCGACCTCGTCAAATGGACCGTGGTGGCTTTGCCACCACTCGCAAATGGCCTCAAAATCATCGA
>JAGWKU010000121.1 GCA_028873375.1 Verrucomicrobiota bacterium | reverse complement strand
AAACGCCGCAAAAGAAGAAAGAAAATTTTTTCTCTTTTTTTGCGGCGTTTCGCCGCCTCAGTGTCCTCAGTGCTCTCAGTGGTGCAACTTTTTTTGTGAGAGTTTTAGTGCCCAGTTTGCTCGTAGATTAAAGTAATATTTCTCGAATTATGGCCGGTTTGCTATGATGGGGGATCTTTTTTGAGAGATCGTGCAAATGCTAGACTTCTTTCGTAAATACCAACGAGCTTTTTTCTTCGTCATCACAGTGATGGTGATTGCCTCTTTTTCGTTCTTCGGAACGTTTAGCACATTTACAAATGTAGAGACTAGGCCCGATCGGGTGATCGGAAAAGCGATCGATGGATCTGACTTAAGACTTTTGGAAATTGAAGCGCTCGCCCGCTTTTTGTCCACGGATCGAGAAGATATTCCCTATTTGAGTCACCAAATTCCGTTGAATTTGTTGAATGATGGCGTGATTCGGCGCGATTTTCTGAGCAGCGGTATTGCCGATGTATTAGTGCGGGGGAGTTTTTCGACATTGAAGGAGTCTTTGGCTCAGAAGTTTCAGAGGATGAAGACATTCAAGGCCTATGAACATCCGCATGCGCCGTTTCTGTCGGCCAAAGCGGTGTGGGAGCGGTTTGTCCCAGCGCTGAACCGAGAATGGTCGGCGATTCAAACGATGGAAGAGTTGAACCCAGAAGCGTTTGGACACGTCGCTCGTTTGTACCAACTGCAGAGCACGTTTCCTTCCGAGTGGTTGAGGCAAGTATTGGCTGTGCAAGAACGACAATATAAATGGTTACAGCCGGATGAGCGGTTGCGCCAGGATGATTTGTCGATCTTTGGCTTCCATTCGATGGCCGATTGGTTTGGCAAAGACTTCATTGATCTAGTGGCTGAATTCATCCACAATGCGGCGATTGAAGCAGAGAAAAAAGGCTATGTTGTCAGCTTAGAAGAAGCGAAAGGTGACCTGCGACGGATTTTTTCCGATTCGATGCAAAAAGTACAAGAGGCAAAGTTGCCGCTCAATATCAGTTACAAAGAGCAGCTTCGGGTCCTGGGGATGGAGGAATCAGAGGCAGCACAGGTATGGCGCAAAGTATTGTTGCTGCGGCGCTATTTCCACGATGCAGGGCAATCGGCCTTCATCGACCGTCTTCCTTACTCGGAATTTGCAAAAATAGCCAACGAAAAAGCGACGGTCGATATATATGGTTGGGGTAAAGCATTTCATGTAAAGAATGCGCTTGATGCACTGGCATTGGATACCTATTTGAAGTCGGTTTCTGGTCAGTCGAAGGCATTGCCAAAAGAATTGTTAACGGTCGAACAGGTGCAGGAAAAGACGCCAGAATTAATTCAGACGCTCTACACAGCGAAAGTATCTGCGGTCGACAAGCGAGAAGCTGCATTGCGGGCGCCGTTGAAAGAAGTGTGGGATTTTGAGATCAGCGATGAAGCGTGGAAAGGGTTGAAGAAAGAATTCCCTTTTTTGCAGGCTCTGTCGTCGAATACGCCGGAAGAGCGATTCCAATTTTTAGAGACACTCGATCCAGTTCGGAGAGCGAAGGTCGATTTGTATGCTCGTCGACGCTTGCTGGAGAAGCATGGAGAGTGGGTGAAAGAAGCATTGAATGCAGCGCAGGGAGAGGAGAAACAATTGGTTCTATCGGCTGGAAGGATTCACTTGCCTCACTTGGATAATCCTCATCGATTGGGCAGTTTATTTGAGCAGATCCTTTCGTGCCCAGAGATTGCTCTGTCTGAATTGCAACAATTTGATTCGGGAGAAGCGGTATTCCGTTTTGAGAATATTGCCAAAATATCCGACCGAAAGATCAAGACGCTGGAAGAAGCAAAGAGCGATGGCTCGATCGCTTTGTTGGTCGAGAGAGTGCTGGAAAAGGAATACCCCAAATTAAAATCGAAGCTCCCAACCGAATTGCAAGTGAAAGAATTCAAAGATGTGAAAGAAGATTTAGCGGCGCTCCTGATGGGCTACCAAGCAGAGGCGCTAGAGAAAAACCAGCCACTCTTTTATGCAGCGGCAAAACAAGCGCAAAAAGAATTGCAGGCAAAGGGATGGACTCCTGTCGAAGGGGAAGACCCGCTCGTTGCACAATTCAAAATTCAGCGCTGGGAAAAAGAAATTTCTCGAACAAACGAAGAGGATTGGATGGCAGAACAATCATTTGAATTGTTGCCTGAACATTGGTCGCCGATTCATGTCGATCCGACAGAGGGAGTTTCTTTCCTGTATGTCAAAGAGCGGACGGCGTCCGATCTACCGATTTTAAACCAGCTTTTCTTTGGCAAGGAGATGCTTGTCGCCGATGTGCAGCGTTTCCTCGCAGAAGAGCTATTCCATCTGATGGTGAAAAAGAACGCTATAGCGATACCACTGCAAATCCCTGTCGAGGAGTAATTATGTTTGAAGAACTTCCCTCCCTTTGTCCCGTTCAATTTTTTGGCGTCAGCGCAGATTGTCTTTTTCTGCCGCGCGGAGCGATGCGAGCTGATAAACGGTTTTTATTGCCGTCGACCTCGGAGCTACTGGATGAGGATTCCTTTGCTGACCTTTATGTCGCTTGGAATTTCGACAAGTTTTCTTTCTTGGTCGATGTCCATGTCCCTTTTCAAAAAGTAGACGACGATGTTCGCAAAGGCGATTCGATCGAGCTTTTTTTTGACACGCGCGATTTGAAATCGAAGGGTGTGGTGTCTCGTTTTTGCCATCACTTCGTCTTTTACCCTGCGCAAATCCATGGTTTTTATGGCCGCGAGGTGACTCGTTTCCGCAACGAGGACGTTCATCGTCTTTGCCATCCTGAGGATTTGACGGTGAGCCCCAAGATCTTAGACAATGGCTATCGTCTCGAGATTGAAATTCCAGCTCATTGCCTCACTGGCTTTGATCCGATGAGTTTTCCGCGCATTGGATTTACCTATCGAATCAATCGAGCCGAGGGGCCACCGCAGCACTTTGCCGTCTCATCGAACGAGTACGCGATTGAGCAATATCCTGCGATGTGGGGAACGTTAAAGCTCGTGAAGCAAGATGACTGAGCGGCGTTTCACCAAATCTCACGAGTGGATCGAAGTCAAGGGGCGGGTGGGGACCGTTGGGATCACCCACTACGCCCAAAAAGAATTGGGCGATATCGTCTACGCGCAACTGCCCAAAGTGGGCCAGGTGCTGAGGGCGGGGCAAGAAGTTTGCGTCCTCGAATCGACCAAAGCAGCGGCCGACATCTACACTCCCGTTTCTGGAAAGGTGGTCGCAATCAATGAGAAAGTCCGTGAGGAACCAGCGCTCACCAACCGCGATGCAGAGCACACAGGCTGGCTCTTTCAGATTGAGCTTTCCAGTGCGAAAGAGGTCGATAGTCTTCTGACTCGGGTCGATTACGACAAAATGATCGCTAATTCCTGATAAGAAAAAATAAAATACCTGCTATATTCGAGTGCACGGGGTTTGTGCCAGTGCGCTTGTTCTTTTCTCTTTTTCTCTTTTTTTCGATGCCCCTTTGTTCAGTGACTACTTACACCGTCACTGTGGCTACGGATAGCCTCGTTCCGAATGGATCGTTTAGTTCTGGCACGAATACAGGGGATTTGCGCGGTTGCTTAAATGCGGTAAACAAGGGAGCTCCGGGTACGTATATCATCGCATTTAGCTCCGCTGTGTCCTCGGCGATTACTCTTTCGGGCATGCTCCCTTTGCTCAACCTGACGCAATCGTCCAATATTCTGACGGTCGATGGGAGCGGGGCAACGGGTGGGGTGGTCACGATCAGTGGGGCTAGCACCTATCCTGGTTTTTTCGCTTACCAAGGAACAGTGACGCTCCAAAACCTCACGGTTGAAAATGTCCTTTCACAAGGAGGGCACGGATCTGGCGGTGGGCTGGGCGCGGGGGCTGGCCTTTTCATTGGCAAAAATGCGGCAGTGACGATCAACAATTTTACCATCAATACGGGAGTTGCCACAGGAGGTAACGGGGGATTC
>JAGWKU010000120.1 GCA_028873375.1 Verrucomicrobiota bacterium | reverse complement strand
AGCCCCCGCCCCCTGCTTCCGTAGAGCAAAAATCCAAGCCCCCTTGTTTTCTCAACAAGTACTCGAATTCGATCCCCTCGGCAATATCCGTCATATGCAAACCCAAGGAGAGAAGCAGAAATTTGACTATGACGCTCTCTATCAACTCACCTCCGAATCAGGAAGCTTTTCCCATCATTACCTCTACGACTCTCTCTATAACCGCCTCCAAAAAGACGAAGACACCTACCTCATCAACGCCCTCAATCAACCAATCTCTCACCTAGAATACGACAAAAACGGCAATCCCACTCGCCATGGCGATACCCTCTACGCCTATGACGCGCTCAACCGGCTCATCCGCATTAAAACCCCTACACAGACACAAATCTTTACCTATGACTCCCAACACCGCCGCCTCTCCCAAACCATCGATCAAACAACCCGCTATTTCCTCTACGACGGCCAAAACGAAATCGGCTCCTTCGACGAAAACCTAAACCTCCTCGAACTTCGCATTCTCGGAGAAACTCCCCATGCCGAAATTGGCGCCGCCATTGCCCTCGAGCTCCAGGGCAAGACTTACGCGCCCATCCACGATCTGCAAGGCAACATCGCCGCCCTCTTGCCCATCAATCGTTCCAAACCCACTTTCTATCACTACAGCGCCTTCGGCGAAGAAAAACACACCGGGCCCGCCAAAAACCTCTGGCGCTTCTCCTCCAAAAGAACCGATGAAGGAACTGGCCTCGTTTACTACGGCCGCCGTTTTTACATGCCAGAATTGGGCCGCTGGCTTACCCCCGACCCTCGCGGCTTCACCGACGGCATGAACCTCTACGCCTTCGTTCACAACGACCCATTGACCCATTTTGATGAGTACGGGCTTATCATGACGAGCTATAAGCCGGTCGAGCAATTATACGGACGATCTTCTCCTGCTCATCCCTATCTCTCCATGTTGGGGAGAGCCTTGCCCTCCAAACTCGCACATGACCTCTACAACCATTACTCTTTCTTGACGTGGGCTTTTTCAACTGCCAGAAATGGGTCTTTTTCCCAACCTAATACCTTCCAAGACACGTACAGACAGGATCGACTGTTCATTGATCGCATGTTTGGGACGAACATCGCAGAGACTGAGTTTTTCAGACAAGAAATGTACTCACGTGCGGGAATGAAATTCACTTATTGTTTTATTCCTCCGCCAAATGTAGGCATGCTTACAAGTCTTAGCGGTCGGGTTTCAGCGTTTACTAAAGGCGCCTTCAAAGCGCTGAATCCTGCTCAGAAGCTGATTTCTTCTTCCAAAGCAGGAATGAATATTGCGGCACAGGCGGAAGTCCGCGATATTATTAAAACAGCGAGAAGAAACAGATTTAAGCCTGATCTGCAAGCGAATGGAGCTCATACAGTATTCCGTAGAGATCCAGGAAGTGGGAGAGTAACTCATTATGAAACTTTCCGACCACAGACAAACCCACGAGATCCTAAACCATGGGAGAGCGTTTTGAGATTTGATAATTCTTTATCAGGGGAAAGTCATTTCAATAAGGTTTTAAAACAAGAAATTTTAGAACCTCATATTCACGATTCTCTTTATCCCGGTGGAGTTAGGCCTGCACTGCCTGGCGAAATTCCCCATTAGAAAGGTTAGATAATGAATGACAACAATTTAATCTGGCTACTTCATTGGTATCACAGCCAGTGTGATGGCGATTGGGAACATGGAAATGGCATTAAAATTGGTACCATTGATAATCCCGGATGGTCTTTAAAGGTAAGTTTAAATGAAACTGAACTTGCCGATAAAGAATTCACAACAATAGACATTAATCGATCTGAAAGTGATTGGATATATTGTTCAATTAAAAATGAGATTTTTGAAGGATTCGGTGGTCCTTTTAATTTATCTGAAATTCTTCAAATCTTCCATAACTGGGCTGAAAGCAACAAAAATGAGGCCTCATCCATTGGTTCCCAAGCAGGTAATGATTATTTAAAACTTGCAGACGAATCTCTTCCTAAGGACAAAGCGATTATAATTGATAGCCTCAAGCTAATGTGCACTAATTGCGTAGAAACATGGGAGTGCGCTGAGGTTGACGGGCAAGTTACCTGCCCAAAATGCAAGAAAACTTTCTCGAATCCTCGTCTTAAAGATGCCTGATACGCACCTATCCACGACCTATAAGGAGTTGGCATGAAACGACAGATATCAATGGAAAGGTCAGGATAGTCCGTCCAGAATTAAATAACGGGAAAAAAAACCACTCTTCATCTACCGCTGCCGCAAACCCGCCTGGAAAAGAAAAAATTAAAGTCGATACCTCTTTCCTCTTATTTTTTATTGCTATAGAATCTTCCCTCATCTTTTGAGGGAAGATCGACTGTGGCTCTCTTGCTTTTATTTCTTGCCCTTTTCACTTCTCTTTCCGCCAATACGATTGTCACAGAAAACGACCCCGCTTCTCTCGTTGAAGGGGTCAGCGTCATTACGGGAGATCTCTATACTTTTGAAGAAGACTACGTTGTTCAAGGCGCGGAGCCAATTCACATCAAGCGGGCGTATATCAGCTCGGAAGGCGATTGGAGCCCTTATCCCCATTTTATCGCTACTCTCAATGTAGTGTCTGGACGTTTTTGGGTGGTTGAACCCAATGGAACCCGTCTTTCTTACCAAATAGCGAGCGAACACAAGAAAAAAGAGCCCCTTCGTTTCAATCTCACACCGGGCCAAGAAATGCTTGGCCTTTCGAACACTTCTTCTGGAGAGATTTCCGCTCGAACCAATCTTAAAAATCAATCCCTGCTTGTCGATCCCAATCACGAAGCTTTCACCGTTTTTGCAGCAGACGGGACAAAACGCTATTACCGAGCCTTCAAGCACCAAAAAAAGACCGATCTCGGCTTTGGCCAGAAAGGCTATCTTCTCTATCACTATGGCTTAGAGTGGGAAGAGCTGCCAAATGGCCACCGAGTCGACTACCGGCGGGGGAAGCAGAATGAACTCCAAGAGGTCATTACTTCCAGCCCTCGAGGGCGCCGCTATGCTTCAGTAACCCTTCCTTCATGGGATTCAAAGAAGCCCCCTGCTGAGTACCGGATTTCAGGGAGCGATGGTCGTTCTCTGTTATATGAAGGCAAGTATCTCAATCCAAAAAAGCAAAAGTATTGGGCTTTAGAGTCGGTTGCATGTCCAGACGTTCCCAATCAGACATTTGCTCGAAAGCTGAAAACCATCCAATTTGGAAACTCTAAGAAGAAAACACAGCCCTATCTAGAGACCATCTCTTTTCCCAAAGGACGAACGTTTCATGTAGATTATGAAGAAGTTCAGAACCAAGAGACTCGAAGGCATCGAGTAAAGACCCTCTCTTCGCCTGTAGGCGTCGATGAAAAACTTCTCGTTACCCATTCCTTTTTTTACCACTCTGATCGAAAAAGCTCCCATGTTCTCGATGCAGAGAGAAATAAGACCGCTTATCTTTGGAACGATGATTTCCGCCTCGTTCGGATCGATTCCTTTGTAGGAGAGACCACTCTTCACCATTTCGAAACCTTCGACTGGAATGGATCTCAGCTTCGCTCGAAAACCCTCTTCGATGAAAAAGGAGCCCCCATTTTTTCTCGCGCATTGGAGTACGATGAATGGGGAAATGTAAAGAGTGAAACCATTTGCGGCAACCTAACAGGGAAGGAAGAGAAAGAAAAGAGCGTCCGAACTACCTCCTATACCCAAGACGGCAGACACCTTCCCATTCGTCAAGAAGAGCCCTCCGGCCTTGTCACTCTCTATGATTATGTACCCAACACCAATCTTCTAAAGTCCAAGTGTTTATGTGATGGCGAGCAAGTCAAAATACGCACGACTTATGAATACGATGAGGATCTTGTTCTAATGCGTGAAGAACACGATGACGGCATTTCTCGAACGATCAAACAAATCACGCCCTATCTAGAAGGACGTTTCTTCGGCATGCCCCGCATCGTGGAAGAAAAATACTCGGACGGCTCAAAAGAGAT
>JAGWKU010000119.1 GCA_028873375.1 Verrucomicrobiota bacterium | reverse complement strand
TATTGAGACGTATCGCGTTTACGCTGCTGAAGCAGGAGAAAAGTGCGCTGAGCCTTGAAAACAAAAGGATGAAAGCTGCGATGAGCGAGGACTATCTAGATCAAGTGCTTGGGTTAAACGCAACAACAATCTCATGAAAAAGCCCTGGCTAAAGCTGGCTTTCCAATTGTGTTCAACAGCCTTGAGAGCAGCGGATAAATCCTTTTTCCTTAAGCTCTCGATGATTTGTTGGTGCTCTTCATAAGAGAGAAGGGCATTTTTGACTTTGTCGAAATAATAGAGATCCAGTCTTTTGAGTTTTTGCTTAATGTCTGTAATGATTTTTTCGAGTTCCTTATTGTGAGAAATCTCAATGTAGATCGAGTGAAATTCATGATCTGCTTCAAGCGCCCCAAGCCGATCTTTGTTTTTCATCTTTTTTAAAAAACGCTCGTTTGCTTGGGCCATCTTTTCTATGTGGTCGTTCGTGATCGACTCATACGCTTGGTTAAGAGCGAGCTTTTCTAATGTCCATACAATGGAATAAAGAGGATAGGCATCCTTAATTTCAATGGGACTCACCTGCGTAGATCGATTCGGCTTTGTGATGACAAAACCCTCATCTTCGAGTTTCAGGAGAGCTTCTCGAATGGGCGTTCTGCTGACGCCGAGTTGCTGAGCCAGCTCTTTATCTTTGAGCTGTGCTCCTGGAGCTAACTTTCCTTCTAAAATCCAATCCCGCAGTTTGAGATAGGCTTCCTCTCGAATGAACGTTCTCTGAATTTTTTCTTCCATTTTACCCTCTTCTGATATGTAATATATCAGATAGGGAACTTTTGAGGAAGTAAAAAAAGAGGAAACCCTCTAAGATAGAGAGACTATGATCAAAAAATTTTTAAAATTCTTTCTTTTTTGCTCTTACTTATTAGCTTCAGAGCCAAAGACCTACAAGACGAAAATCGCCTGTGGGGAAATGGCCTATTGGGATTCTAAGCCCTGGGCTGATCCAGATGAACCGACCCTCGTGTTTCTACATGGCCACCTGACTAATAAGCGTTTTTTTAACTCTCAAATCAGCTCTTCTGCTCTCCGCGAATATCGAATTATTTGTCTCGACCTTCCGGGCTACGGAGAAAGTGATTCTCCTGATGATCCAGAAAGATTTAGCTGGCCTGGCTATGCCGACAGCGTAGCGGAGGTCGTTCAATCTTTGGGCTTGAAGAACATCATCATTGTAGGTTGGTCCTTAGGCGGCCACGTCGGCCTAGAGCTTACCTCTCGACTTCCTCAATTAAAGGGTTTGTTGATCACGGGGACACCCCCCATTGAAGTCTCAGCAGAAGGATTTAGTAAAGGCTTCCGAATTGTTGATCCAAAAATTCTAGCTTGCTTTGGCAAAGGGAATCTCACCGCAGAAGAAACAGAACTTTTGGCTCGGGGCAACGGGTATGACGGTTCTACCGATAAACAATTTATCTTCGATGCAATTGTCCAAACTTCCGAAGGTGCAAAAGTCATTTATCCACAATCGATTTTAAATGGAGTGGGACAAAATGAAGTAGAGATTGTTCGCAAATGGACCCATCCGATTGCTGTCGTTGCAGGAGCCGATGAAACTCTTGTAAATAACGAATACATCATGAAAGAAGTTCCTTTTCGAAACTTATGGCACAAGCGAGTCCATCTTATCCAATACGCTGGCCATTTTGTTCACATGGAACAACCGGACGCCTTCAATGAATTGGTGAGAGAATTCGCCCAAGATGTTTTTAAGAACTAAGCTAGCAACCCAATGACCGCAATCATCGTCATCCCCGCTCGCATGGCCTCCTCCCGTTTCCCCAGCAAACCGCTCGCCCCTATCCGCGGCCGCACCATGATCGAACGCGTTTGGCGCATCGCTAAGGCAGTCCCCCAAGCGAGCCAAGTGGTCATCGCCACCGACGATCTCCACCTCAAAACCTTTGCCGAATCGTTCGGCGCCCAAGTTCTAATGACCAGCCCCACTTGTCCCACTGGCACCGATCGAGTCGCTGAAGCAGCCCGCCTCCTCAACCTCCCTGATGCTATCTTTTTCAGCCTCCAAGGCGACGCCGTCCTCACTCCCCCCTGGGTCATCAATGACGTCCTTGAAATCATGCTCGCCAATCCCACCATCCAAATGGCCACTCCCATCACCCTTCTCACTGGCCCCGCTCTCACGCATTTCATCTCCACCAAAAAAGCCGGCAGCTCCACCGGCACCACTGTCACCTTTGATAAAAACTACAACGCCCTCTACTTCTCCAAAGCTCTCATTCCTTACTCGCGCACGAACAACCCCACCGTCTATCGCCACATCGGTCTCTATGCCTACCGCTACCCCACTCTCCAACAACTCAGTTCCCTCCCCGAAGGCCCCTTCGAAAAAGCCGAGCAACTAGAGCAACTCCGCGCCCTCGAAAACGGCATTCCGATCCGCGTCGTCCCCGTCGACTACCGCGGTCGCACCCACGGCTCAGTCGACCGCCCCGAAGATGTCGCCATCGTCGAATCGATCATCGACCATGAAGGAGAACTATTAACCCGAGGAGTAAAAAGTTGACAATCTGCTTGCTGCGGCTTAGCCAAATCGATCTTCCTCGTCGCCCTTGTCTTTTTGACAATGGCGCTCCTCGGTCAGACCGGAGGCTTTGCCCCCTTCGATTTGACTGTGCCTCGCCAGCGCATATTGTCAGCTTTTTACCCCTCGGGTTAATGCTATGCAACTAGTCCTCATCCGCCACGGCAATACCTTTGAAGCCCACCAAACTCCCACCCAAATCGGCGCCCGCACAGACCTTCCCCTCACCACCCATGGCCGCGCCCAAGCAGCCGCCCTCGCCGCCCACTTCAAACCCACCGCCATCTATACCGGCCCCCTCCAACGCCAGCTCGAAACCGCCCGCCTCCTCAACGGCCCTCCCCCCCTCCTCCACCCCGCCCTCACCGAACTCGATTACGGCGCCTGGGAAGGGCTCACCTCCGAGCAAATCGCCTCCCAGTGGCCCACCGAATACACTGCCTGGAACGAAGAATCCATCTGGCCCCGAGGCCTCTTTGCTCGTACCCCCGAATACCACCTTGCCCTCATCTACCAGTGGCTCGACCACCTCCTTGCCACTTACCCCTCCAACGCCCTCATCCTCGGCGTCACCAGCAATGGCCTTCTCCGCCTCTTTCACTCCCTCGCCTCCGAACAAGGGCCTGCCCCCAAGGTCAAAACAGGCCACTTCTGCGAGCTTCTTCTGACTCCTACAGAGATCTCTCTCATCAGCTGGAACCAGCAGATCGTAAGTCGTTAAAAAACAATATATTACATTTTCAATTCAATTATATTATAAAAATCGTTATAATAATTACAATAAAACAAAAGAAATATGACGACAGAAACGTTAAACCAACTGATAAATAACTCAGCAGTAAGAGAACGGCGCTTTCTTGAAGTAGCCGATAAGGTAGCCTATATCCCGTTCTTGGGCACTGGAATCGGCCTCCTTCGAATCATTGGAGCCATTGCCACAGCCATCTTAATGTGCCCTCTTTTGTATTTGTTCGGAGTATCTCAAGAAACACGCAACTATACCCATCAGAGAGTGATGGATGAAGCCGTGCGTGGAGCCATTGAATTAGTCCCCTTCCTAAGTCTCTCGTTTGACCATGAAAGAGAAGATGCAGAAAAAGACTCCGTAATTACCAGTTTACATGGCGCTTATGGAAGATACGTCTACAAATCTCCGTGGGCCTCTTGCGCTTACAGTAAGGAGGGGACCCACTATACAAACGTAGAATGGCAAAAGGCTGACGGCTATTCGTTCATATCGGCTATTTTTGGCAATCCTCCAGAACCAGCTGCAGAATCAGATTGGCTGGAACAGCTGCTCAACCAGGACACCTGCAAAGTCGCATAAAAATTTGAATTACTGTACAATGCTCGCTGTTTAACTCACTTTAAGGAAGCAGAATGCAGCTTTTCGAATGTCTCCAAAGTATCCCCGACCCTCGTAAAAAGCGTGGGATTCGCCACCCATTTC
>JAGWKU010000118.1 GCA_028873375.1 Verrucomicrobiota bacterium | reverse complement strand
AAGAGAAGAAGAAAAAGTGAATTTCTTCTTTTTTTGCGGCGTTTCGCCGCCTCGGTGTTCTCGGTGCTCTCGGTGGTTAAAATCTAGCCGCGTTTCGCGGCTTGTCTCTGTGGTTAATGACGGATTTTGCGGTAGAGCGCTGCGACGGTGGACCAGATGGCGTGGGCTTTGGCTTTGCGCCGCTCGTCTTTCGAGGGAGCGTCGTGGCCGGGAAAGGTCTCCATGTTGCATTCGGGACCAAAAGAGAGATAGACGGGTGTGCGTCTAGCGATGCGCGATTCGCCGAGCTCGTTTTGGATCGTTTCGGGAGGTGGGAGGAGCTCGTAGGTGTCGAGGGCGAGAGGATAGAAGTGGGTGGGTGTTTTGGCTTTTTTGGCCATGAGGTGGAACATCTCGATGCTGGAGGGATCGAAGGGGGCGGGTTCGAGATGGCCGTGTTCGTCTTTCCGGTCGCGGCCTCCAGAGGGGGCGACGTAAATGGCTTTTCCTCCTTCTTGGAGAAGGCGGCTCATGAGCTCCATTGTGTTTTTGTTGTGGAGCTGCTTTTTGGCTTTGAGTTCGGGGGGATGATCGATGTAGCGCTTGGAGTAGATGCAGAGGAGATCGCATCCCATGCTAAAGGGAATGGCGAGAGGGTCCGTGACGACTCGTTCGCCTGCGACGTAGATGATTTGCTCGGCGAGTTTGGGGTGATTTTTTTCGAGGAGGATGGCGATGAGTTGGGGGTCGGTCTCGGTTTGGTGATTGGCGAGGAAGATGGCGTTTTCGCCGCGGGCAAGTTGAGTTTCGATTTGGGCGAGAGAGTCGGAGCCGTAGACGCGGGAGTGGGGAAGGTCGATGAGGGGACGGATAAAGTCGAGGCTGAATTTGTAGTAGTCGATCGGGTGGCGGATTTTCCGGTGGTAGGGTTCAAAGTTATAGGGAGAGCGAAATTGTTCGACGATGAGTTGGAAAAAGAGGCGAAAAATGGGGATTGCAGAAGAGAGCGAGGCGCCGCTTCGCTCGAGCGCTTCGCGGTAGCAGCGGAAGAAGCCGAGAGCGATTTGGCAATACTTTTCGGGGAAGTGCCCTTCTTTTTGGAGTTTGAGTTGCTCTGCGATGAGCTGCTCTATTTCACGCTTCGAGTCGTTGTCCATTCAGTGTTGAAAAGAATTGGTAATCGTTGAGGTGGAGTTGATCGCTAATGCCAAATTCGAGTTGGGCATTCGATTTGTGGGCGAACTTGGTGTAAAACTCTTTGTCAGTGGAGTCGAGGTATTTGTTCAACTCGGGGTGGGTAATGAGTTTGAGGCCAAATTGGTTGTGGATTTGGATCAGCTTTTTGAGCGACCGCTCGATTTCGACCGAGATGCTCTCATGGCTCTTGACGAGGCCGCTGCCGGCGCAATAGGGGCAAGCGGTGTAGATCGTCTGGGAGAGCGATTCGCGGTTCCGTTGGCGGGTCATTTCGACGAGGCCAAACTCGCTCATGCCTAAGATGGTGCACTTGGCGGAGTCTTCTTTCATACACTCTTTGAGCCGTTCCATGACGCGCCGTTGGTTTTTGCGGGAGCGCATGTCGATGAAGTCGCAGATGATGAGGCCGCCGATATTGCGGATGCGGAGCTGCCTTGCGATTTCTTCAGCTGCTTCGAGGTTGATTCGGACGAGGGTCTCTTCGACGTCGCTGCCGGTGGGGTTTTGCGAGCTTCGGCCCGAGTTGACGTCGATTGTGTGCATCGCTTCGGTTCGGTCGAAAAAGAGATAGCCGCCTGAGCCGAGCCAAATTTTGCGGCGGAGCGCTCGGTCGATTTCTCGTTCGACGTTGAACCGCTCGAACATGGGTGTTTTATCGCGGTAAAATTCGAGCTTGAGGGGATGCTCTTCGGCGTATTTTTGGTAGAGCTGCTTGCAGTGTTGGTATGTGGTGTAGTCGTCGATGAGGAGGCGGTCGAATTTTTTGTCGACGCACTGCATGAGGGTTCGTTTGATCAAATCAGATTCTTCGAAGAGAAGGGCGGGGCCGCTTGCTTGTTGGAACTTATGGACGATCGATTGCCAGGCGTGGAGGAGGTCGGTCGCTTCGTCGATGAGGACGTCGGTGGTCGCAGTGGCGCTCGCGGTGCGGCAGATGAGGCCCATGTCTTGGGGCATTTCAAAGGAGCGGATCAGTTTTTTCAGTCGATCGCGGGAGCCTTTGTCTTCGATTTTGCGTGAGACGCCGCGGTGGGAGTTGTTCGGGAGCAAGACGAGGTAACGGCCGGCGATCGAGATGTTGGAGGTGAGGCGTGCGCCTTTGTTGCCGATTGGCTCTTTGACGACTTGGACCAATACCGGTTGATCGATCTTGAGGAGTTGGGAAATCTCTTTTGGCTTGGGAGTTTCGGGGATTTTGGAGCTGTCGTAATCGAGGTCGAAGTCCATGTCGAAGGTCTCTTCGAACTTCTTCGTGTTTTCGAGGATGTCGCTGATGTGGATGAAGCCGTTTTCCCCTTCGTTGATGTTGATGAAGGCCGATTGGATGTTGTGGAGGATGTTGGTGACTCGGCCGCGGTAGATGTTACCGGTCAGCTGTCTCGATTTTTTTCGGTCGATTACCAGGTCGTGTAGCTGGCCATGTTTCAAGTAGGCGTATCGAATTTCTTTCGATTCGATGTTCAGTAAGATTTCGTGCATAAGAGCGGACTCTCAGTTTTCCTAAAATATTAGAGCTTTTAAACTTCTTTTTCCACACCTATTTGTTGAGCCAATTGGTCTTTAATTGATTGGATAAAGTCTCTCGAGGCGAGATCAGCTGCGCCGAGCACCGCATTGACGATTGCTTGTGGGCTCGAGTGGCCGTGGCACTTGATGACGATGCCCGACACGCCAGCGAGGAGGGCTCCAGGGTATTCGGCGTAGTGGAGTCGCCGTTGTAAGTCTTCGATGCGGGGATGGAGTTGTTGGTTCATTTCGGGCGGCAGCAAGCTGTCAAATCGATCTAAGATCAGGCTGGCGACCCCTTCGGCAGTTTTCAAAAAGACGTTGCCGGTGAAACCATCGGTGACGAGAACATTTGCTTCTCCCTCGAAGACCGATTTTCCTTCGATGTTGCCGATAAATTCGAAGAATGAATTTTTCTGGGACAAACTTTTATAGGCTTGGCGTAGATCGGAGGTTCCTTTCATCGCTTCGCTGCCGATGTTGAGGAGGCCGACGCGAGGGCGATGGATGCCATTGGCGCGGCAAAAGGCGGCGCCGAGGAGGGCAAATTGGACAAGGTGATTGGCTTTGACTTGTACATTGGCGCCTACGTCGAGAACGGCGAGAAGACCCCGTTTCGTCGGGATTTGGGCGAGGAGTGCAGGTCGCAAGAGGCCCTTGCAGTTTCCGAGGATCATTTTCGAAGCGGAGACGAGAGCGCCGGTGTTGCCGGCTGAGACGAGTGCGTCGATTTTACCCGCTTTGAGTAAGCGGAGACCGATGCACATGGAGGCCTCTTTTTTGCGGCGCAAAGCCGCAAGGGGAGGCTCGTCCATTTCAACGAACGTAGGAGCAACGACATAGTCGAAGTTCGACGTTTGGTACTCTGCCGTGCCGATTAAAACCAGCTCATTTTTAGGGGGGAGTTTCAATGCCTTGAGCGCTTTGAGAAGCGCGCCTGGGGCATTGTCTCCTCCCATCAAATCGAGACCTATGCGTTTCATTCAGCTTTCGCTGCACTCACCTGTCGACCATCGTAATGGCCGCAGGAGGGGCATATGCGATGTGGCAAGCGAAGTTTCTTGCAATTGCCACAGGCCGAAAGGTTTTTCGGTTTTTTCGCGTGGTGGGAGCGTCTCGAATTTTTCTTCGCATTCGAGGTGCGGTTGCGTGGGACTGCCATAAATTAGTTCTCCTTAATAAGTCTATAAATCAGAAAAGGGAAAGTGGTTTGTTTGCCCTGCTTTTGTCTCTGCTTTCATATAGGGTTTCAACGACTCTCTCACTTTACATTTTCCATTGCATTCAACCGTCCGGGGCAATTCGATGAGTAGCGCTTCTCTCAGCGCTTGTCCAAAGTCATAGAGGGCTGAC
>JAGWKU010000025.1 GCA_028873375.1 Verrucomicrobiota bacterium | reverse complement strand
ACTCATTTGCCCGTTAAAACCGCCCTTTTGAGGCCATTTACGTCCATTCTCCTCAGTCGGCCCGCTTGGGCCGACCTCGTCAAATGGACCGTGGTGGCTTTGCCACCACTCGCAAATGGCCTCAAAATCATCGATTTTCCCGGGGAAAGTAGTTTTGCAACTGCCTCTTCTGACTTTCGACTTTAAAAAGAGCCTGTGAAAACAGACTCTTTTTTATCAGGTCTCTGAAAACCCGGTCCTTTAGGGCCGGGTAATTCACATCATTTCTTCTCGTCTTCGACGACTTCGACTTCTGCTTCTTCAACCGTATCGGCTTTCGCATTCGGGGCTGCTGCTTGTGGGCCTGCGCCTGGAGCTGCACCACCACTTGCTTTTGAAAGCTCTTCGCCGATCTTCTGCATGTGCTCTTGGAGCTCGGCCGTCTTCGCTTTGATGAGGGCAGAGTCTGTTCCTTCGAGCGCTTTCTTCACGGCGTCGATGCGGGTTTGAATATCGGAAGAGATATTCGCGGGCAACTTGTCTTTGTACTCAAGAAGCGCTTTTTGCGCGCGGAAGGCGAGGGCATCGGCTTCATTGCGCGTTTCGATCTCCTCTTTGCGGACTTTATCTTCCGCAGCGTGGAGTTCGGCTTCTTTGATTTTGCGCTGGATCTCAGCATCGGTCAGTCCCGATTTCGCTTCGATCTTGATCTTCTGCTCTTTGCCCGACTGCTTGTCCTTCGCAGAGACGTGCAAAATGCCGTCGGCGTCGATGTCGAACGCCACTTCAATTTGCGGCATGCCGCGAGGAGCGGGTGGGATGTCAGAGAGGTCAAAGCGGCCGATTTCCTTATTGTCGCGAGCCATGGGGCGCTCTCCTTGGAGAACGACGATGGTCACGGCAGGCTGGTTATCGCTCGCTGTCGAGAAGACTTGCTTCTTCTGTGTCGGAATCGTCGTATTGCGCTCGATGAGAGCTGTCATTACGCCGCCGAGGGTCTCAATCCCGAGGGTGAGAGGAACGACGTCGAGGAGAAGAACGTCTTTGACATCGCCCATGATGATGCCGCCCTGGATGGCAGCGCCGATCGCCACCGCTTCATCGGGATTGACCCCTTTGTGCGGCTCACGGCCAAAGATTTCTTTCACTTTTTGTTGGACAGAAGGCATACGAGTCATGCCGCCGACGAGAATTACTTCGCCGATGTTTTCCTTCGTTACACCCGCATCTTTCATTGCCTTGAGGCACGGCTCAACGGTTCGCTCAATGAGGTTGTGGCAGAGCGTTTCGAGTTTTGCTCTCGTGAGGGTGAGGGCCAAGTGGCGAGGACCACTCGCGTCCATCGTGATGAACGGTTGGTTGATCTCGGTCGTCGCAACGCCAGAGAGCTCGATCTTCGCTTTTTCAGCGGCATCGCGCAGACGTTGGAGAGCCATTTTGTCTTTAGCAAGGTCGATGCCGGTGTCTTTTTTGAATTCATCGAGCATCCACTGCATGATCACTTGGTCGAAATCGTCGCCGCCGAGGTGCGTATCGCCATTGGTCGCGAGCACTTCGAAGACGCCGTCGCCAATTTCGAGGACCGAAATATCGAACGTACCACCGCCCAAGTCGTACACCGCAATTTTCTTGTCGGTGTGAACTTTGTCGAGGCCGTAAGCGAGAGCAGCAGCAGTTGGCTCAGGGATAATTCGTTTGACGTCGAGGCCAGCAATGCGCCCTGCGTCTTTGGTCGATTGACGCTGCGAGTCGTTGAAATAGGCGGGAACAGTGATGACCGCTTCGGTCACTTTTTCGCCGAGGTAGCTTTCAGCAGTCTCTTTCATCTTGATCAAGACTTGAGCCGCTGCCTCTTCAGGAGAAACGATCTTTCCATCAACTTCAAAGACGGCGTCGCCGTTGCTGTTCTTGGTCACTTTGTAAGGAACCATCGCTGCTTCGCCCTGCACTTCGCTAGCTTTTCGGCCGATGAAGCGCTTGGTCGAGAAGAGCGTTTTATCGGGGTTCGTCATCGCCTGTCGTTTTGCAGGGATCCCGACGAGTCGCTCATTGCCTTTGTATGCAATCACAGAAGGGGTCGTACGAGCTCCTTCTGCGTTTGGAATCACCACCGCGGTTCCCCCCTCCATAATTGCAACGCAAGAGTTGGTCGTACCGAGGTCGATACCGATGATTTTACGTTTTTGGTTTGCCATAGTTTTTTTCCTTCTTAGTTTGTAATTTTTTGTTCCGCTTCTTCAGCAGGTTCGTCTATTTTGGTCGGTTTTTTCGCCACTTTCACGCGGGCGGGGCGAATGACGCGGGCCGGGCTCTTATACCCTTTTGTAAACTCTTGTAAGATCGTTCCGTCGGCATGTTCATCCGTCTCGACGATTTCGACGGCTTCATGGGTCTCTGGGTTGAATGCTTTCCCTTCTGAGTGGAAGGCGACCACGCCGTGGTTGTGGAGCACCTCTTTAAATTGGGCGAGAATCATCTGAAAGCCAATCGCCCAGTTCTTCACATCGCCCACAGCCTGCTCGGCAAAGCGGAGCGCGTTTTCAAAGTTGTCAATGGCGGGTAAAAACTCGGCGATCGCATTTTCAATGCCAAAGCGGGTCATCTCTTGTTTTTCCCGCTGCATCCGTTTTCGCATATTCTCCATTTCGGCCAAGGTTCTCACGTACTTGTCCTTGAAGTCCTCTTCAGGCTGTGACGGCGGTAGTGTTTCTACCGGTTGCTCTATTTCTTTTTTTTCTTCGTCTGTCATCTGCTCTTTTTCTCCAGTAAAATGTGATCTTGGCGAAGTTGCTTTTCGCCGCCGCTCTGAGGTTGGCGGAAAGTGATTTTAAATTTATATAAACTATCGGTCAGCTTGCGGCTGAGTTGTTCGCTAAATGCCTGTAAGAGGCCAAAGATATTGCGGTAGGGGAGGCGCATGGGGCCGAGAAGAGCAATCGAACCCGCCACCGTCTGGTTGATCCGGTAGGGGATTGCAATCACCGCGCACTCCGATTGGGGGGGGACTCGGGGACACAGTTCATCGCCGATCCAAGAAGAGAGTTCTCCCTTCTTGCAGCACTCGCGCAAAATATCGATCATGAGCGATTCATCTTCGAGAAGGCTGAGCGATCGGGCAAGAGCGGCCGCATCGTTGAATTCATGGTAGGCGAGCAATTTCGAAAGGCCTGTGCGCAAAATGTCTTCGCTCGGAAAATTCGCATAACCGACGACATGGCGCACCATCACTTCGTTGTAAATCCGCTGCGCTAGTTTCGCCTCTCCTTCATTGGAGAAGAAGGGCTTTACCCCTTTATTGAGCCTCCACAGGAAGTACTCTTCGGCACTGCGTAAGAAAGGTTCATCGACCGGCTGGTCGAGATAAATGGTTTCCGTCCGAATCAAACCGAAATCGGTGATCAAAACGGAGAGGAGCTTGCCCGCATCAAGGCGGATCAAGCGAACGTCTTGGATGAAGTCTTGGTCAAAGCGAGGCGTCGAAACGAAGACGGCGCACTGCGCCTCCTCGCTCAACACTTCAGCTGTCTGGTGGATCATTGTCGCTACTTCGCGCGATTCTTTCTTAAAGATCGCCTCGAGCGCCTCTTCCTGGGAACCCTCTAAAAAGCCCTGATTGCGCACCTGGTCAGCATAGAATCGAAACGCCTTCGATGTGGGGACCCTGCCGCCCGAAGTGTGCGGCTGCTCCAAATACCCCTCGTTGTCCATTTTGGCAAAGTAGTTGCGGATCGTCGCCGTGCTGAGAGATTCAAACCCATTTTCCTGCAGCGTTTGCGATCCAATCGGCTTGCCTGTCTTTAGATACAGCTCAATCAAACCGAGGAGAACAGCTTGCTCTCGATCGGTTTTGGGGAGTTTCCGGGTCGGTAAGGACTTAAAGGTCATATTTTTCATACATTTCTAAGCTGATTATTTTTGATTATACAGCCTCCTTCCAATTTTTAGCAATCTCAAAGATCGATTGCTTAATTTTTTCCTTAACGCACTCATTTTTAGAAAATTACTTATTAGCAAAAAAGGATAGTCTTGGTAAACTAGTGGGCTTAAAAAAGGAATATCTATGACCTCTTGGGCCTCTATCCCTCCTCATCATCTTAAGACGTTCTCGTTCTCTACAACCTCCTATGCATATGACCCCATCGCGCGCCAATCGATTGATGTGTTAATTAAAATTTTTGATTACCTTTCAGCGAAAGACCAAGCGTTAGCAGGCCGGGTTTCTCGCTCTTGGAACCTCATCGCTCACCGAGACACTAAAACGGACATCCAATTAGCCAAAGAGATCCGCAAATTTCCAGGCAGCCCCTTTGCTTTAGAACCGATCGACAAGAATGGGTTCCAAGTGAGAGGGCAGAAGGTTATACAGTGGAGTAAAAAAGGGCTTGAGTCGCTTTCGGAAGAACAAGTCGATAGCTTACGCGATGTGGAAGAATTAGACCTTTCTGACAATCAATTGAAAGTACTTCCTTTCTCTTTGAGTCAGCTACCTCACTTAAGAGCGCTTGTCCTCGACGGAAACCCTCTCGAACGTATTCCTATCTGTCTGTACCTGTGCCGTCGATTGGAATACCTTTCTATAGAAGAAACGAGAATTCCCCTTAGCGAAATTACTCGCTTTTTGTTCTCTCTTGCAGGGCAGAACCGTTCTTTTCAGATCTCCATAGAGGAGTATGAAGAGAAAGAAACCCTCTTACTAGAGTTTATTCAGAAAGGCACTTCAATGGAGTTGGTGTATGATGAGAATAATGACGTACTCGTCCTTCAGAAAAAACCCCCTCTGATTTCGACTCCTCGTGTCGGAACCAAAAGGGCATGGATAGAGAGTCAGTTGCCAGTGATTACGCAAGAGGAGGATGAGGAGCCTCTCACTTTGGATTCGTGGGAAGAAGGAGGCCTTGTAACAGAATCAATGGAGACCCATGACGATCCAGCGCCTTCCGAGTGAAGTTTTAAGAGAGGTACTCACGTATGTTCCTCCTTCTGAGAATGTAGCCTCTGTGTCTGCGAACTGGAAGAAAAACGCCCGGGAAGTGGCTGCTGAGGCGTTGAGGCAAAGTAGCACATTGGAAGCAGCTGTTGACGGATGGCCTTTGTTCAAGTCTCCCTCTCAATACGCGACGGACATCCTTGCTTCTGCTGCTAAAGTGACTGATAGAGCGGCAAACATTCCGGCAGGTGCGTTGGCTCTCCGCTGTGCCCGACAGGACCATCCAAGCACGCATGTCGCGATTGCAGCCGCCAGGGCGCTCTTTGATTTTGGGGCGGCAGGATTGCTAGCAATTCTCCCTTTTTTTGAAGGGGGAACAGAGTTCATCAATAGCTTATCAGAAGCTCAGATGAGCAATCGACAAAAGACGGTGGAAATGAGAAAGTGGCTCTCAGGACGGAATCCTCGTCTTGATACCCTCGATATTTCAGGGTGGAGAAGGCCAGCTCACCTCCATTTCAGTTTTGCAAGCCTTGGAGATAGGGGGCTCGCCCTCCTTCCCGAAGAACTGGGAACTTGTCAGGTTCGAGTTTTGAAAGCAGCCGATCATCAGTTGACCTCTATTCCACCTACGTTTTGGCGGAGTCCTCTCTGGACATTGGATATGAGTCGAAACTGTTTTGAAGAGGTGCCTCCCATTTTATCTCGTATGCGCAACTTGTCTGTGCTGATTCTTTCTTACCAGAGAGGAGAGAAGCCTCTCGATTTAGGGGAACATTCATCCCTTTGGAATCTCACTTCTCTCCATACCCTTCATTTAGATGGCAATCGGATGGAAAGAATGTCCTCTTGGATCGCTCGTCTTGAAGGCTTGGTCTCCTTGAATCTCTCTTCGAATGGCTTGAGCGATCTTCCTCGGGAAATCGCTTCTCTGCAGAATCTAAGATCTCTTCAGTTGAATGACAATCCCCTACAACAGATCCCTCTTTGTCTTTACAACTCTTCCTTGACTTTGCTCTCTCTTCGGGACACTCAGATCCCTTTTCCCGATATCGTCCATTTCCTTCTCCACATAGCAAAGCACGGGCGGTTTTTCCAATTGGAGATCAACCTCCTTTCACCCCGGGAGAAAGCGGATATAAAGCAGACCATCGAAAGTCAGACCTCGATGCAAGTCACCGGAGACGACGACCACGACATCGGTTCCTGGGTACGACTCGACCCCAAGCCTAAAGAAGCCGAGCCCATGGAAGCGCAGGAGCCTGAACCTCATGGCGAGCATCGTCCCCACGAAGAAGAGCCTCACCCCGTTTTGCGCAGAACCCGCGCTCGATTCGGCTAGCAATGAACCCCGCCCTAAAGGACGGGGTTCATCAGGTCTCCGGAAACCCGGTCCTTTAGGGCCGGGTAATTCACATCATCGTTGATCTCGGCCTGAAAGAGGATTGTCCTCGAGAGATCTGGGTTATGCAATGCACCCTCCTGTCCATCCTGTTCTTATACCGGGAGTGGTTCAAGAATCTGGAGATGGCAAGGAGGCTCCCGCGGAATACACCTCTGGAGCGAGCGACCATTGCGTCTCACAAGGCGCGAGTGAAGAGGGGGATTCCCCGGGAAAAGCCGACGATGCCAGCTCTCGGTTCTTGAATCACGAGCGGTATATTTCTACGTAAAATCTTGGGCCACCGAGTCGAGCACGTCGGCGATGCTGGGGGCCCAGTCGAGCCCTTTGGTATAGACGAGGTGAGAGGCTAGGAAGACAGAGATGATGGCTTTTTTGTGGATATCAGGCATGCGGAGGATTCGGTCTGCGTAGCGGGTGCGGAGGAGGGGAGGGCAATAGAGAAGGAGGCATCGGATGAGAGGGTCTTTGGGGTCGTGGCTTAAGTTCACGTGCTCGAGGTGGTCGAGGAGTTGGTACTTGTAGAAGTTGATTCGCTCGGAGACTTTGTCGGAAAGGTCGGTGAGGAAGGCTCCTGTTTTGCGGTGGGTGTCGAGGAGGAGGTTGGCCTCTTGGAGAGCTGCTGTTCGGATGATTTCTAATACTTCTTTCACAAATGGCTCTTTTTCTCGGAGGAACTCTTCCTCGGAGAGAGAAAGGGCGGCGAGCACTTCGAAGGAGGAGCAGATCACGCCTCCTTTGTTGCACGAGCTGTCTTTGATGACGATGACGCCGAGTTGCTCAAGGGCGCGGCGCGCGTTTGGGGTGAGGTAAAGATTGGCTCCTTCGACGATGATTTTGGAGGTGGGTTTGCTAGCCTGGTCGAGGAAGGTGGTATAGTTCGACTCGTTGAGGGTACGTGGACGGCCTCCGCCAGGGATGAAGGCGTCGGCTTTGGTTTGATGAACGTTGGTTCGATAGAGGTGGTTCATCTCATTGCCGGAGAGCCATTCTTGGTGAAGTTTTCCATTGGTTTTGCGCCAGCAAAGCGTTTGTTGGACATAGGCGCTCTCTTCGCGCCGCTCGGAGAGATCGAGAAGGAGGCCGTTGTCGTGGAGTTTTTCGGGCGGATAGCAGCGGATTGGTTTGCCTTGCTGGAAGAGGGTGTCCATTTCTTTCCAGTCGAGTCCTTCGGGATCAAAGATGGTGCCGGAGATATCGGTGAGAGCGAGGAGCTTGGCCGTTTTAGCATAACGAGTAGCTAGAATGTGAATTTCATTGCCGGCGACGTCGCCGTCGGGTCCACCGGAGATTTTGACGGTGAAAGGGGTTTTGTCGGGGTCGATGCCGGCGAAGAGAAGAGCTTGGTGGAGATAGACGTTTACGCCGTAGGAGGTGACGCCATATTCTTTGTGGTTGATCCCGGCGCCTGGCTTACTGGTCATGAAGGAGCGGCCCGGTTTATAGCCACAAGCGACAGCGTAGTCGGTGATCCATACGATCATTTCATTGAGCATGTTTTCATCGGGACCGAGGTAGATGTATTCGGGCCGCTTCCAAAGATCCACTACGTCGTCCGCTTTGAGCTTGCCTTGCTCGTTGCAATTGAGGAGGGTCATGAAGCTCTCGATGAACGCTCGCTGCGAGGCAAAGAGATAGGCCCGTTTTTGCTTTTGTCGATAGAGGGCGAGCCGCTCATTGATGAGAGAGGACTCGAGACCATCGCTCTCCATTTCCTTGGCGTAGATTTCGACTTCCTTGGAAAAGACATCGAACGGTGCGAGCAAAATCGCTGTTTTTGAGCCCCCTTCGGGGATGTCTTTGTTTTTCTTCTGCTGGGTGTAGGCGAGATTGTAGGCTTCAGAGAAGATGTTGTTTCGCTCGTGGAAATAGGCTTCCCATCGTTCGGGCGTCACGGTGCGGACACCGCCGCGGGCTAGATCTCTGAAGCGGATGTTAAAGCCGATGAAATGCATCCCGCGGACGAAGAAGATGCCATAGGGAAGTTCGGGGAATTTTTCTCGGCCATCGTAGGGGAGGTGGTTGAGATATTCGGGATTGAAGCGAAAGGAAAAAGCAGTTTTGTTCGCGCAGTAGAAATTGGTCTTGAGGCAGTGATCGATGAAAGAGAGGGCTTGCTTGAGGACCGTTTTTCGCCGCAGATCGTTGAGCGCTTGTCCTGTATCGAGCTGATCGATGAGCGCAAGAAATTCAAGCCGCATTTCTTCGGATGAACCCCGCCCTAAAGGACGGGGAATGATTTGGGAGGAGTTTCGAACTCCTCCCAAATTTGGATGTGAATTACCCGGCCCTAAAGGACCGGGTTTCCGGAGACCTGATGAAGAGTGTTTTTTGGGATGGAATTTTACCGCGAAGATCTGTGCGAGGCGGGCGCTCAATTCGGGGTGGCGGCAGAGCGCTTCGTTCACATTTTCGAAGGAATAGAGATTGGGGTCGGCGTGGACGAGCGCTTGGTGGACAAAGCTCGCGATGTTGCGCATCAAGTGCGCTTCATTGCCCGTCAGCAGTCCACTTTTAACGAATACTTCGTCTATCGAATCATCTGTTTCAAAGTACTTGAGCAGGCAGATCTCGCGCAAAAAATCGTCGATGTCGGTCTCTTCCCACGCTGCTCCGCCTTTCAATCCATGGAGACCGACTGATAAGAGCAAGATGTTCTCTTCACTGTGGGGATCGACGTAGGTGGCAGCCGCTCTGCGCAAGGCGAGGCCATGCCGATAGACGATCTTAGCGAGTCGGAAGAGGAAGTTGGCTTTGGGCGCATTGCGCCATCCCAACATCAATTGAAGTGAAGGGGCTCGTTTCTTTTCCCAGTCTTCGATTTTTCGCACTTCGTATTGGCAATCATCGCGCTCTTTGGCCCTTCCAAACACTTCGAGCGCAAGCTCCGTTCGTTCTCCTCCCAGCGAGCGGAGAAAGAGCGGCGATAAATTCTCTCGTAGCCCCTCATGCTTTGTCTCTCCTTCGCGCAAGTGCAAAAGAGCCACTCGCAGCAGCCCCTCTTTTTCTCCAGGGGGAGGTTCATTCGAGACAAAGGTTCGATAATAATGGATGGCATATGAGCCATACGTTTTCAAAATGTTCAGATCGGCGTCGGGGCCATCCATGCACAGCACAATGGCCATCTGCTTCAAGTGGATTTGAGAAAAGCGATCCTGAAGCTGGAAGCTCATCAAGTGGTGGGCCAAGAGACCCAGAGTCTTGGTATCGACCTCTTCGAGGAAGCTGGGGGGGAGATGTTTTTCAAGCCACCGGTAGGCTCGCTCAAATTCTTGAGCTTCAATTGCTATCGCCGCCTTCAGAGCATCGGCGGGTAACGTCGTTTTTTTCGGCGGCTGCATACTCTCTTACATACAGCTTAAAATCTTTTTTTAACAGGTTGTTAAATAGACTTTTTCTTTATTGAGCGATCAAAGGTAAGACTTCCTTCCAGCGGGGGATATAGGCGCCCATGTTCCAAATGGCCGAAGTGTCGAGCTTTTCGATATAAGGGGCATATTGAGAAGGGATGGTGATCGGCGGCCATTGTTCATAGGTATAGGGTTCTTCTCGGATGAGATAAGCTTCTTCATCGATCAGTTTCTTTTTTTTGAGCTCTTGGAGAAATTCTTCGGTACACAGAAGGTCTTTTGGCTGGTTCACTTGGATGGCGATGAGCTGGAGGCCAGTGCCCGTCAGGTCGGTGAAATGGGTGAGGTTCATAGCCCGAGTGGCTCGTCGTCCGAGATGGCCGTGATAGGAAAAGCGGGCAGGGGTAGGGTCGGCGATGAGGAGATAGAGGTGGTGGAAAGAGTTTTTAGAGGCACGGGTGCGCGCTTCTCCATCGATCGAAAAATAAGAATAGTAACTGCCAAAGACTTTCTTCGCTGTGCACTGGAAAGAGTCGCCAGTGAGGATGGCTTCGTCGTCCTGGATCGAGACATCGTCGACTCTATACCCAAGCCAGAGGGCAATGGAGGTTTGGGCGATGAGATATTCGAGGTGAGAGAGGAGTTCGTGACAGCCGCGAGAAAAGTAAAAACCTTCGTGTTTATGAATAAGGGGATTCAGACCGGAAGGATTCGTAAGAGAGACAATGTGAAGGCCTGCGTACTCTTCAAGGAATTCTTTCATCAGATCTTGGTTGCCGATGTCGTGACAGCCGAGATCGACGTTGTCGATGCCGCAGAGAGACAGAGTCTTCCACGCTCCGCCGCACTGGAGCGATTCCTCAAAGATCGCCACGCTTTTTCCCGAGTGGTATTGATAGAGCGCTTCAAAAAGGACGATTGGGCTTGAGCCGATGAAAACGCAATCGTAATCGGCGGCCCACCCCACCACTGCAATGAAGAAGAGGAAGAACCGGCCCATTTTAAAAACCTTTTTTTGAGGGCTGGCATATTAACGGACTTGGAATTTAAGAAAAAGCCCTCTAAAATTTAGGGGTTTTTAATTCGGGAGTTTATCTTGACTGGTATCGTTGTTCATTCTTCTGTAGGTCGGGAAAGTTGGCCTTTGCCAGAAGGCAAAGAAAACCGCCGTTTGAACGAGTTTTTGGATCTTCCATTTGAGTTTGAGGGACACCCTTTTTCTCTTCGATCTTACCTTTATCACTGCTCCAACGAGTTTAAAAAGCGGCATATTTCCATTTTGTTAAAAGGGGGAGCTCTTGGTGTCTTTCTCAACGAAATTCCTCGTGAACTAGAACAGGTGCCTGACATCGATGTACAACTTCATTCAAAGGCAGGTTTTCCGTCTCGATGGGAAGAGGTCAATGAAGTTCTTTGGGAAACAGCCTTCAAAGTGGCCAATGTAGCAAAGAGGAATTTTCCGGAACCAAAAGTTCTCCCAGACACGATGACGATGTATTCTCTTCCTTTGAGCTACCGAGGAAAGAGACGTCCTCTTCAAGTTGTCTTCGTCCATCCCCTGTTAAACGATTGTTTTTCTACCTATGATGCTCGTTGCGTTCGCCTGGTGTTTGGCAAAAACATGCTAGCGTGGGGTTCGCTGGAAATGGCGGGGAAGTATCCACTTTATCGATCGATAGAATTGTCAGCGAAACATCAATTCGATGTTCACTCTGCCGAATGGGTCGTGAATTGCCGCGAAGGAGGATTGCGCTACCTTCTCTTATTGACAGCGGGGTTGACGCCTTTCTCCATGGAAGTAGAGAAGTGGGTTTTGACAAAAGAATTGCATAATGATGTTCTGCGGAGCCTCGACGACGTTTTAGCAAACCACTATCCATACATCCCTGAAAAAAAAGTTCTCTATCTTCTGAATTTTATCCTGTGGCTAAAGGAGCACAAGACAGAAGAAAAGCTCCAAAAACTGCTCTTTGACAAATTGTCTGGCGAGTTGAAATGCCCCGTTTCAGAGGAACCGCTTGTTTGGTCATTGGTGAGATTTTATCTCGCTGTGGTTAAACCCTCTGGATTTTTCATTCGCCCTTCTTTCTGTGAAGGAGTGGGGGAGTGGATTTTAAAAGAGAACCTTCCGCTCAACGATCTCTTTGTCTCCAGGATCGTTGACTTGTTTCCTCGGAGTGCTCCTCAAGAACCACTCCAAAAGTTTCTGCGCAAAGAGGCTAGAAATCAAGGATTGATCAAGGATCAACCTGCACCCGTAACAGAGACGGCCAAAGCTTCTCTCGAACAAAAGCTCGAAGCATGGTTAGGCAATCGTCAATTTGAGAAAGCATTAGCTCAATTTTCAAAGTTTTCTTTCGAAGAAAAGAGCAAGCTTTGGAGAAAGGTGTGGGATGGAGTCAAGGAGAGCTCTTTTTTGCTAGATCTCTATAAAGCGTTTCTCTCTGACAAACAGTGGACAGATGAGTTTGTCCGAGAGCGGCGAGGGGAGTATTTATGTTCTCGGGTTAATCAGTTTGAAGCGTGGCGCTTGTTCTTTCAACATCGAAAATTCGGGGTAAAAGAAAGAGGCGAATTTGAACAGTTTTTGAAAGAAGCAAAACGGGATTCTTCGCTTCGAGAGCAGATCGTTCCCTGGTTAAAGAAGCAAGAGGAACTGGCGCAGTTTCTTCCTTTGTTTGAGAAAAAGGAGGAGCAGAAAGAAAAAGTGCTGGTGGTGGAGAAGCCTGTCGTAAAAAAGAAAATAGAGCCGCCAAAAGAAAAACCGACTCTTACTGGGCGGCAAAAGAGACTTTATCTGAAAGAAAAGAATCGGGTGTTGGAATTGGCTGAACAGGAAGGAACTTCATCTATTTCAAGTTTAGAACGCTTGCACAAGATAGATCCAGACGATACAGATCTCCTTCTCGCACTTGGATTGAAATACATCGATGTGCTCGTGCAGGAAGTTCAAGGAGATGTCTGGAGCCTCCTTCAAGCTGAGAGATTTCAAAAGAGGATCAACTTCGTGGAGACGGCGATCGAAAAAACAGATCGTGAATCACCGAGCCTTCGAAAGTGGAACTTGGTCTCCGGCTTGGGAGGTCTTCGCCTTTTGCTTTATCGATATACAAACTCAGGAATTTTTCTCTTCAAATCAATGGAAGCGTTTGAACAGGGCATGCAGGTCCTTCAAGACTTTGAGCAAATGATAGAAAGGACAATTGCAGAGAAATTTTCTTCGAACGACCCTTCTGTTTCTCAAGAAGAAGTCATTTTTTTAATGAACAAGATCACAAGTTTCCAGGCGTTTGGAAGAGGATTGATCGATCTCTATAAAAATGACAAAAATCCTTCGCGCCTACATAGAGCCGTCGAGGTTTTAAAAGAGGCATTTGATGCCGATCTTCTTCATGCGAAAGTTTTCCATGCCTATTTTAGTATTAAACCCATATTGGGAAATCTCAGAGAAGCGCTTTTCACCCTCGCTCAGCTCGCTCAAGATCAGGACAAGGTAGAAGAGAAAGAGAAGTTTTTGAAACAGTTAAACGAGTTCTATGATCAGGGGCGCGATTTCAACAGCAGGATCGCTAAAGCGATGTCTGAAGGAGAACATTTTGCCCTACTTGATAAATCTTTAGAGCCAACCCTATCTCAGCAGACGCAAGGAATTCAGGCCGACGAGGACCGTGCCGCCTTCGTGGAGGAGGACAGCGATCCAGAGAGGAAGAAGGCCTAAGAGAGCAGGGATCGTCGCAAGACAGATGACGGAGAGGGCAAGACAGAGGTTTTGCCGGACGATCGCCTGCGTGGAGCTCGCTTTGGAAAAGAGATAGCTGAGCAGGTGGAGGTCGTCATTGAGAAGGACGACGTCAGAGGCATCAACGGCTGTCGCGCTGCCAATTCGTCCCATCGAAATACCCACTGTAGCGCGAGCAAGCGCTGGCGCATCGTTGATTCCATCTCCCACCATCGCAAGTCCTCCTGTATCGGCGAGTTCAGCCACCTTGGCGAGTTTATCTTCGGGGCGCAAATTGGCGAAGATGTGCTCAATGCCGAGGAGGCGTCCGACGAGCGAGGCGTTGTGAAGGTGGTCGCCGGTGAGCATGATCGGGTGGAGTTTGTTGTTCGCGCGGAGGGTTTGAAGAAGGGTGGTGATTTCGGAGCGCACTTGATCGGAAAAGCGAAAAGCGAAGAGATCGTCTCCAACGCTGAGGGCAGCGAGTACTTGGCCTGACGCACCTTGGTTTTGCGACCACTCGGTGAGGAGTTTTGCTTGGGAAGGGGGGAGCTTGGCAGCGATGTGCTCGGGAAGGCCAATGGCGGCCCTTTGTCCGTTTGGAAGGATTCCTTCCAGCCCTGAGCCGGGTGTCGTCTTGAAGTTTTCAAGGGTGGGAAGAGAGAGATTGCGATCGGTCGCCAGTTGGCTGATCGCATTGGCGATCGGATGGACGACATGCCGTTCAAGAGAAGCGGCAATTGCTAATGCCTCATCTGAAGACAGAGAAGTGTGTCCAATGGGCTCAATCGCATTGCACTGAAGTTTTCCGGTTGTCAAAGTGCCCGTTTTATCGAAAGCAATCGTTTGGCAGTTGGTCAATGCATCGAAGATGATCCCTCCTTTTAGAAGGATCCCTTTTCTGGCGCAGGCAGAAATAGCGCTTAAATAAGCGGTGGGCGTGGCGATGATGAGAGCGCAAGGAGAGGCTGCGATGAGAAAGGCGAGAGCGCGGTAAATGGCCCCTTCCGTGCCGAGATAGGGAATCGAGAAGATCCAGGGGAGCGTCAAAGCAAAAAGGACGGTCAGGCCAATGACACTGCTCGCATAGGTTTTGCTGAATCGATCAAGCCACCGCTGTACTTGCGGCTTGGCCTCTTGCGCTTGTGTGATGAGTTGGACAATGCGGGTGAGCGTTGAGTCGCTGCTCAGCCTCGTTACTTCAATGACGAGCGCCGCCTCGAGATTGCGGGCGCCGGCGGGAACAGTATCCCCCGCTTTTTTCAAAATCGGCGTGCTTTCCCCCGTTAAATGGATGAGGTTGACCGACGAGATCCCTTCGATGACTGTTCCATCGAGAGGGGCAATTTCACCTTGTTTGATCAAAAGGTGAGCGCGCAGGGGAATGTCGCGCACTGCCTGTTCAAAGACGACCCCTTTTTCATCGACTACACGGGCAAACTTCGGAGCGAGATTGTTGAGGTGGTGGAGTGCGCTGCGCGCTTTTTTCGACACTGCCTCTTCCATCCCATGCGAGAGTTCGAAGAGGACGAGGAGAAGAGCCCCTTCAAGGCCGCTGCCGATCGCAACAGCGAGAAAGGCAGCGAGCGTCATCAACACATCGATGTTGATCTCCAAATTTTTCAAGTCGTCAAACGCAGCGATCAGAGCCGGAACTCCTGCTAAGAAGTAAACCATTGAGAGAAAGAGCGACGAGAGGGGAGGGTGAACAAAGGAGAGGCCAAAGGCCACAACGAGAAAAAAAGCAGCGCTCAAAGCGCTCTTTAGCGAGAGGTGTTTTCCCCATTTGCGAGAATCTGGCGTGAGAAACGGGCTGATGCTCTCTTCGCGCCCCGAAGCGAAGAACTCGTCGAATAGATAAGGTTTTCTCATTGGAATTGACCTAAAAAGTACGCAAAACCAGCGGCCAGCGCACCGATGGCGAGATTCCATACGATGGCAGGCGTAAGACGATTCTTTTCAAGATGCGCCACAGCTCCTGCAGCAAGCGCAATCACAACTCCAGCGCAAAGAAGAGTCCCCCAGCTCGGCAAGTAGAAAAAGCCCACAGCCGTTGCGCCGATGGCTGTCAGAACACCGACCCCTGCTCCAGTCGCTTGCTTGAGTGGATGTTCATACGTCTCTAAACTCAAACCCAGCTCCTCTTCGAGCATCACTTGCAATAACCGATTGTCATCGGCCATGAGTACTTCAACTACTTCCTCGAGCATTTGGCCTGAAAATCCCTTTGCTTTGTAAAGAGCGGTGAGTTCCTCTTTTTCTTGCGGCCGGTGATGTTCAATTTCCCACCGCTCTTCTTCAATCAATCGATGCAGCCGCTCCAATCGCATCCAACCCAGCACGGCGCTTCGACCCACTTTCCATACCAGCCACGCAGTTAAAAGGATCAATACAAATCGGTGCAATTCAAGAACTGGCACCTTCCACTCGGTGAGCAAGATTGACAGCACGACCAACAAAACGGCCGTTTCCTTGGCGCTGTCGGCTGCGGCGCTATAATGGCCGGGCAGCTCGGTGCCATGGATTTCGCTCGCCGCCAGTTTTCCCTTTCTGCGAGCTTCGATCACATGTGTCAGCGGTGGTTTGCCCTTAAAATGTGATCCCATTTAGATTTGCCTTTTAACAGGATTGGCAGGATCGGCGAAGCGCCGGTGCAAGATAGAAAAATTTTAACCTGCATATCATGCCAATCGAGTGTGTTGCATAACCCTGGTTTGTCGAGAGCACTTCTCTTCAGCCCAAGATCAGCGATGAAAACGATATAACGATAGGGAAAAATAAATATACATTTCTTCTTATCGTTAAATCGTTCTATTTTCATCATGTTTCCTTGTTGCTCAATCAAACTGTCCGACTTCTGCCTTTCTTAGGAGGGTGTCCATGTTTCGAGAGTTGTTCTCAAGAGAGTAGTGAGGTCGCGGAGATCGCTCGCTGCGATGATTTCTCGGGTCGAATGCATGGCCCAGCAGGGAATGCCGATGTCGAGCGTCCGAATGCCCGTGTTGGCCGACATAATGGGCCCCACTGTGCTTCCAGACGGGATGTCGGAGCGATTGGCCGCTTTTTGGACGGGTACACCACACTGATCGGCGATTTTGACCACATCGGCCGCAGAGCCTGCATCAGAGGCATACTTGCGGGCCGCATTGAACTTGAGGACGGGGCCCCGTCCCATGAGCGGCGAATTTTGCGGATCGTACTTGTCGGCGAAGTTGGGATTCCACGCATGCGTCACATCGGCAGACAAGATCTGTGAATGGCTCTTTAAGCAGTGAAAATCTTCTCGGTCCATGTTCAGTGCCAAGCTGATCCGCTCGAGCACCTGATCGACAAAGAGGGAATCGGCCCCCGTTGCGCTCATTGAGCCGATCTCTTCGTGATCCCAGAAGACGGCCATTTGGATTGCGTGAGAGGATCCCTTGGCTTTGAGAAGCGCGTTCAGACACGCATATGCTGAGCTCAAGTTGTCGAGCCGATAACCAGCGACGAGGTCGCCAAGGATTCCCGCCTTTTCGAGTGGTACGAGGAAAAGATCAAACGAGTAGAGCTTTTTAAACGAAAACCGCTTCTTCAACACTTTTTCGAGCGTCTCTTCCCCTCGGATCGAGAGGATCGGCTTCAAGTGGTCTTGCCTGTGAACGAAAATCCCTTTTTCGTTGATCGACTTATCGAGATGGATCGCGAGTTGTGGAATGATCAGAGGCATATCGTCGAGAAAAATGAGTTTGGATCCTCCATCGGTCTCAAGTCGTCCCGCTAAGGCGAGATCCCGGTCAAGCCACGAATGGAGGAGAGGCCCGCCATACACTTCGGTGCTCAGTTGTGAAATTTCTTTGGTGCAGAGATCTGGCTGCGGTTTTAATTTGAGACCAGGGCTATCGGTGTGACTCGCGAGCAAGATCGCATTTGTCGGCTTCTTCTTCGGGAGTCGAAAGGCGCAGAGTAGCGTTCCATCTCTCTCGACGAAATATCTCTGATCTGGCTCTAACTTCCACCGTTCTCGCTCTGATAACGGGGAGAAGTCATCTTCCGCTAATCGATTGGAAATTTCTTTTGCTGCGTGCCATACAGTGGGTGATTTTTGCAAGAAATGGAGGAAGTCGTCATGCATGTGGTGCCTTTAAGATGCCTATCTCTTCTTCTAAATACTTCTGTAAGACTTTTGGCACAAGAACCGATCCATCGCTCTGTTGGTTGTTCTCCAAAAGAGCAACCATTAACCGGGAGGTAGCAACTCCCGAGCCGTTGAGCGTGTGGACGAACTGCGGTTTGTCTTTTTTATGCCGGTAGCGGGTCTCTGATCTTCGCGCTTGGAAGTCAGTGCAATTGGAAACCGACGACACTTCATAATAACGGTTTTGCCCAGGTAACCACACTTCGACGTCGATTGTCTTCGCTGCGGCAAACGACATGTCTCCCGTCGTCAACAGCATGTTGCGGTAGTGGAGGCCCAATCCCTGCAATACCTCTTCTGCGCTCGCCAGCATCTCTTCAAATACCCGTTGGCTGTCCTCTGGTTTGGTAAAGCAAAAAAGTTCTACTTTGTTGAATTGGTGCGTCCGAATCAGACCCCGTTCCTGTGACCCGGCTGCGCCCGCCTCTCGGCGAAAACAGGGGCTGTAGGCCGTGTATTTGATCGGCAACTGTTCCTCTTCCAAGATCTCTTGCGAATGGAGGCCATTGAGTGTCGCTTCCGACGTCGGAATCAAATACAAGTGATAATCTTCATCCTTTACCTTGAACAGCTGATTTTCAAACTTCGGCAATTGTGCGGAGCCAAACATGATCTCCGGCCTCACTAAAAGGGGCGGGATGATCTGCATAAATCCATTTTTCCGGTGCGTGTCGAGCATGTAATTGAGCAGCGCCCACTCGAGCCGTGCCCCCATCCCTATATAGAGTGGCCAGCCCGACCCTGACGTCTTGGCGCCGCGGACGAAATCAAACAACTTCAGCTTTTCATTCAATTCGACGTGATTTTTGAAGGGGAAATCGAACTCTCTCTTCTGGCCCCACGATTTGACACACACATTGTCTTTTGGGCTCGGGGAAACAGGCACATCGTCCATCGGGACGTTCGGCAAAAAGGCCAACTGGTGCGTCAGCTCTTGTTCTTTGGCTGTGATCTCGTGGTCAAGCTGGGTGATTCGTTCTCCCATCGCTCCCACTTCTTTCATGAAAGCGGCGACGTCTTCTCCTTTCTGCTTCCTCGTTCCAATTTCCTTTGATGCCTGGTTTCTTTTCGACTTGAGCTCCTCCGCCTCCGTCTTCAATGCCCGGATTTTTTCATCCAGGGCAACGAGCGGCGTCAAGTTCGTCTCTGGCACCTTATTTTTTAGCTTTATTTCCAGTCCTTGGGGATCTCTTCGAAGTTCTTTTAAATCGAGCATAACAACCTTAAAGTCAAATGCCTCTTAATGTACCTCTTATCGTCTTATCGTTCCATCGTTTTATTGCGCCTTATTCAGTAGAGAAAGTATGCTTGACTCCATGCGTTTTCTTTTTGTAAGTCTTTTTTGCATTCCAGCTCTCTACGCGGCGGATGAAAACATCGCGAAATATTTAGAATACCTTCCTTCCCCCAATTTTGGCCGATTGGGAGATTATAAGAAGGGGGAAATGCAAATTGTCGACCGCTATACACAACGTGATTCAAAATTTGGGAATTTGGCCAAGCCGGCGGCCAAGATTTCCATCAGGCCGAAGGCCGGCGCGAGAGGGGCTCCCTATTTGTAATAGGGGGCCCTGAACGCGGATGGAAAGGTTGGAATGCCGGCGCAGCCA
>JAGWKU010000024.1 GCA_028873375.1 Verrucomicrobiota bacterium | reverse complement strand
AGGCAAAGTTGCTGGGCTTTTTCCATAAGGCAAGCGGCTCTGGTTTTGGAAAAATCAAACACACCATAAACTGCAATAACGCTGAGAGTAACAACAGGCCCAACATAAGCAGGAATGGTGAGAAAAAATTTTGGTATGTGAGCAGCTAGCTGCTCTGCGCCTATGGAAGAGGCGGTCCACCTTATTACATTCAAAGAGGTGGTTGGATTTCTAAAGACGAGATCGAATGGGATAATGAGATTTCCTACTCTTCTAGCCGTTTTTAACATAGCTAAAAAGTCTGAGCTTCTTTCATTGCCTCGGATTTCATCATAAGTAGAAATCAGAGAAGATGCTGCGCTAATGATACCGCCAACCCCTAGAAGAGAAGTTCCAATATTTGCGGCAGAAACAAGGCCAGAAACTCTCCACCCTGCATCCAAGAGTTGAAACCCACCATTCATTGCTCTGGCTATCTTCGTTTTTTTATTCCTATCTTCCTCGTTATTAGCTCTTTTAAGTTGCTTACTGAAAATGAAATGAGCTCCTAGCTGTGCAACTGTTAAAGTGCCAAGGACATAAGATGAAACATTTAGAGATAAGGGGATCCCTTCTGAATAATCAACAAAGAAAGCCAGCGCCGTTTCCGTAGCCACTGGGTTGCACGCAAGCCCGAGAAAAATATTTAAACCTTCTACAAAAGAATGCCCGCTTTTCTGCATTTGAACGAATCTTGTTTCTTTTGCATGTTGAAGCACGCAATTTGTTCCCCAGCTAAAGAGTCCTATTCCCAGGGATAATAAATTTCGCCTGCCATAAACAATTTCCCGTCGGATAAAATTAGCTTGTTCCGTAGGTAGGTCGTTAAGATAAGCCCTTGCTTTGGCCCATTGAAGGGTAGAAATATGAAAAAGAGCTCTCATATGCTTCCATGTGGACTCGCTAGGCATTAATGCTTCACAATCTCTATAGCAAGCGCCAGCAGCAAAACTGGTATCTTGGTCCATACAGAAAAGCTGTCCTTGCAGCAAAGCTATAGCTTGAGCGCCGTTCACTTCGCTTTCTGTATTGAGTGGTGTTATGTTTGAGGAATCCAAGTGAAGGTCTGGGCGGTTTTGCAGCAATACGCTAAGTGCCTCTTGAAAACTTGATAAGCTGTTTCTATTTCCCTGTTGAATAGCTTGTAGAAATAAGTCGGACATTTGCTGAATATCTTGCCAATGAGCGTCTTGTGGAACAGTTTTTATCCATTCTAAGGCGTACTGTTCTGCATCGGAGAATCTGCCTTCATCGATTAATTTGTGTTGATATGTAAGAGATTTAAAAAAATATTCAGTAGAGCCCTCTCGAAAAAGAGTTTCTAGCTCGCGGAGGTTTTCTAAATCAGATTTGGCATAAAATTGAGCTCTTTTGTGTTTTAGATTTAATGAATCTTGAATAGTTTTGATGTCAGGAGAGATAACCACATTAGCAGATTGAGAATATTCAACTAATTTTTTTATCTGTTCGTCGAGCGTTTTTTTATGTTCTTCTAACTGAATTTTAGAAGCATCTCTTAATTCTTGGGCGATCGTTGAATCGTAAACAATTTTAGAGAGCTTGAGAAATTCTTCTTCCGTTGTCTTGAACTCGGACCATTGCTTAGCAAAAGTGAGCTTTTCTTGACTGTCCGCTACAAGTTCATAGTGCCTGTTTTTCATCTTCTCATAGAGATCGGGCATTTCTATCACGATAGGATGAAATTGTTGTAGTATTTCCTTTCCTTGTTTAGTGATCTTGTCGTGATAATAGTAACCCCTGAGGTGTTCGCGATCTGTGCGCTTAGCCAATTGGGCGGCAGGATCATTCATGCCTTGGGCGGCATAGAAACGTTCCCACAGAACTTCTTGAATTCTTTTTTCATAGGCAGGCCATTCTGCGATATTAGCGGGGCGGTTTTTGAGTAAAAGGATCAGCTTTTCATTGAGTTCACTGAACTTAGCGGAAAATGTAAGATATTCATCTCCCCAATGACCGAGCTTTTCACCGATGTCGGGGCCCTTATGGTACTCTCCAAATATTCTACCTCGAGCAATACGAGATAATGGATTGTTCAAAGAGGGGATGCTCGGTGTGACAGGCAAGGGATTGCGATGGAGGGGGGAAGGAGATACCTCAGTGATGGGCGTAGATTCTTCTAATTGCTCAATTTCCATTCCCGAAGGATAAGTCATGATATGGGGGGAATATGATGTACGAGAGCTGGCTGGGCTAGTCATATTAACCTGCTTGAATTAACGTAATTAAAAAGTAATGTGAAGGGTTATATCGAATTGTCTTATTTAAAGAAATGGATAAATAAGATTGTGAACTTTAAAAATATATATTAACTATTAATTTATTATTTTTTTATTACATAAAGAACGGCCCGTAATTACGGGGGCTAAGCTTTTCTTGCCTTCAGCCGTAGCGGACTTCATACAATATCACCAAAATGCCGAGTCCTAGAAAGAGTCCTATTTCGCCTAATAATAGAAAAAGGAAAGTGATTCCTATCCACGCGCAAGCTGCAAAAGCTGCAAACTTCAGCACCGTCAAGAGAACTTTACATACTTTCCAGCAAGTTCTTTTCCATGAGGGGAGGGACGGCGGGTTTGAGCGGATGGGAGGAGGAGAGGTAACGGGCTGCGTAGAAAGTGGAGGAAAGATTTCTCCTAGCGAAGTGTGTCTTAATTGGCTAGGGGGTTGAAAAGAGCCTTGTAAAGAGTTTGATATGAGTGTGGAAAGGGGTAATTGGACAGGAAGTTGGGTTAGCAGAGGATCGCGAAAGGAGAGGGAGTTAGGGCGGATGACATGACGAGAGAGAATTCGGTCGAGTGCTTCACGGGAGATTCTTGCTCGTTCTGCTCTCATCAAAGCAGCTACTCCAATGAGCCCGAAAGCCTCATTAAAGTCGGCTCTTGGCTGACCTGACGAGAGTCGCACTGCGTAGCGTTGAAAAGGGGGGCGTAAACTCCCTATCCTTTCGATGGGATCTTCATCGTCAGAGTCGTCCGAGTCATCGTCATCTGTTCGAATGGGAAGAGGGGAGATTTTGACGATTAAATTTATGATGCGAATTCGTTGGTCGGAGAGAGGGTCATGTTCTTCTCGCGTGCTGCCGAGAAAGTCAAATCGGGCAGGTCCAAGGGTGGGCCTGGCAGTCCAATCAGCAAAAGAAATCTCTCTAGTAGGGTGGGGGATAATAAATAAATTAATTCTTGTGCTCATGGGCTGTCTTAATTAAGAGGCAATTAATTTAAAAGGGGAGGGGATTTTAGAAAAGGGGAATTCTAGGAGGAGGCAGTAGGGGTTTCGCCCGACTGCCTATTGAGGTGTTAGGTCATTTATTCGAAGTAGGAGAGAAATACCTCGCTGCTTTTCCGGAGCTTCATGCCGCGGGGGTAAATGACGTAGGCTTGAATGGAGGGGAATTTGAGGGGAGAGGGATAGAGACGAAGGTTATAGGGAGGCTGGCATGCGACAAAGTCGGGGAGGTAGGCTATTCCGAGTCCTTCTGCGGCAAGACGGGCAGAGAGAATCCAGCTAGGAACTCGGAGAAAAACATTGGGTTTTTTTCGATATTTTTGGGTGTAGATATGAGTGAAGCCAACGGCTTTTTCTAGGTCCTCGGCGAGGATGAATTTCAGTTTCTTCTCTTCTTCTGGCGCGATGATTTGTGAAACATACAGGCTGGTTTGCATATTGTAAATGACTCGTGTTTCGAATCGGTCGAGATCCTCTTCTTTTACGTCAAAGCTCGGGAGAATCCCAAAGTCAACTGCTCCGGCCATCACTAGTCGTTTGATTGCGTCGGGAGTGTCTGAATATTGTAAATTGACGGCGAGAGTTGGGTATGTGAGCTGAAACTTCTTTAAGTAAGAAGGAATGGTCGTGTAAGCGAAGCTGAGCATACAGGTAAATTCCAAGTTGCCCAAAACATGCTGATGTTCTTCTAGAAAGCTCTTCTGAAAGGCGATTGTTTGGTTGAGGATATTTGATAGGTACCGAAAAGCCTCTTCTCCTGCTGGTGTGAGTCGAAATCGGTTGGGATGACAGGCGAGAAGGGAGCATCCAAGGGCGCTTTCTAGTTTTTTGATTCCTTGGCTAATGGCTGACTGTGTGACGAAATTCTGTTTTGCTGCAGCTGTAATGCCGTTCAAGCGCACTGCGTCGCAGAAGTATTTCATCTGGATGAAGCTGGGTGTGTCCATAGAAGATTCCTTTTCTGCCATTAGATTATCTAATGGGAGGCTTAAATTTTATTAATTTTTCTAATTAAATGGAAGAAAGATAAAATCAAGCCATATCTTTGAAGAATGTTTGCAAATAAAAAATAAATAGATTCTTCAAAAAAGGAGTTTATATGTCTATTCAATCTATTTCGACGGTGTTTACAGGGGGAGCCACCCTGACTGAAATGGCGTATTCTCCTTGGACTTTCGCAGCTTCCATAGTTGGAGCTCTTGCTCTTCCTGTCCTTTTTAAAACCTGCCGAAAGCCCAAAAAATCAGAGCCTGAGTTGGAAGTTCCCCTTTTTGTGAGGCCTGCCCAGATGTCTCTCACCCCCCCTCAGCAAATTTTTTCATCTCCCTCTCGGTTTAGAGAATTCCCTGAGGGGCAGGAGTCTTTGGTTAAGAAGCAGGTCTTGGAGCAGGATGGAAGAGAAATATATGTTATAAGGACAAAGTATAAAGATCTTTATTGCGAGATCTTCGATCGGGCACTCGCTAGAACTGATCGTCGTTATCTGGGGGAAAGGGGTCATTACACAGAGGAAATGGCGGAGGCCTTTTTAACTACTCGAATGCCCCGTTTGGTATGCGCCAGAGAGGGCTCTTTTCCTATCTTTTTTGGTGTCCACGAGGTCCCTTTAACGACATGGCGTATAGATGGGTATGAAGTCATTCTAACGCATGATGAAGAGGAAGATCGGCTGGATTGGGTCGTGTTTTCTATTAATGAACAGCGAGTCGAGCGAATTCCCATTGGCAATGCAGAAAAACTGAAACACTGCATCCCTCTCTGGAAGCAAAGCATCCCTCAGATTCAATTGGATGGCGGGAGTATTCGCTCAGTGGAATTTCCTGATCTCGCATTGCCGCCAATATTGCCCGCCGCGCTTCCAGTTCCAGGGGTTCCTCCATTGTCTCCTTTGGAAGAGGATTTCTTGCGAAATCCGGGGACTTTCAAGATTGACCAAGTTTACATTGGCGATATCCCTACGATCAATGCGACGAAAAATGGAGAGACCTTTCTCATCGGGTATCTTTCCAAAGATCAGGGGTTTTCTTCCTGGTCGTTTGCTCCTTTGCAAAATGGGACTGTGCCTCAGATGGATGGGAATTCTCTGTATCGGGCGTTCTTTCATTTTTGGAAAAATAAACCACAAGTGAAAGGGGATGGATTATTTGCTGGTCCTGTCGATCAAGGAAGGCAGGACAATGGTGTGAACTTTTATGGCTTTGGCCAAGATCGGAAAGGACGAAATTACTTTCTCATCCATGCCAATGATGGGTGGGTTCCTGTTCGGCATCCCACAGATCCTACTTGTGGCAATTGGCTTTCCAAAATGACCTTGACAAAGATCATTTACGATTCCGGTCGAATGCGATGGCCCGGGTGTGAATACATTGATTACCGAAAGCATGGATTCGTCTCCATGGGGGAAAATCATAAAATTTGGTGGCCCATTAAAAATGGCGCTTTTGTCCCCAGTTTTTTAAGAATCTCGGAGCCTTATTACGCAGATTACAGGAAATTAGGGGAAGAGGATTCAAAGACTTGGCGAGTGGCTCAATTCGCTTTGGCGATGGGTTTAGCCTACATGGGATATCGAGGAACGCAGCAAGCTGCTTCTGCTGCGATCGCAGTTTTACAATCTTTTCAAGCCACAACAGCCAATTTGGGGCCAAATGAAATGGAAAGAGTGGCCAATTTACTGCAAGGAACTGCGAATTTGAATCGCTATGAGGCATTCATGAATGGTCTTGGTGCAGCAGGGAATGGGATTCAAATGCTCGGAATGCTGAACAGAGGGGGGAATCCAGAGCTCCAGCGCTTGCGAGCAGAAAAGGAATGTGCCACGCAAAAAGACGTATTAACCACGTTGGAAATGCAAGATCTCTACGATCGTGGTGAGGAGGTGGTAAAAGCGGTTGAGGTGGGTAATTTACCTCTTGTTCAGGAATTGCTCAATGACCAACCGATTCCTCCGGAATTGCGCTACCAAGCCATCGTTGTAGCTTCAGCGATTGGGTATTCTGACATTCTCAAAGCTCTGATTGACCAAACGGACATTGAAGCCCCCGTTTTAAAGACGGCTGAAATCAGAGCAAAAGAAAATGATCACAATGCTGTCCAATTGGTTCTGAAAAAACATAGAAATCGGGACCGAGCGGTGCCGAGATAGCCAAGTCTCCGTTCGTTGGCTCTCGGTGTGTAATTAAACGGAATGGATTTTATAAATAATTAAATTTGAGGATTTTATGTCTCACATTAAAAGACCTACATCCAGTTCGGATGTTACTTTTGCATACATGCAAAACTCTCAGCAAGGATCAGGACTTGTTCTTGGCTCTTCTGATAAGAGAGTGAATAAAACCGCATTGAACTCGTTTTCAGCATTCCAAGGAAATTCAGCCGTGGGATCTATGAAAATGAGAGCTATGCCCTGCGGTGTGATTGTGGGATGTACACACAACGACAGAGGCCCAATCACGAATGCAGATATTGGTGAACACATAGGAAATGGACAATTTGGCTCAGCTGCTCGAGATTTTTTGGAGAAAGCAGCGCAAGAAAAAAGGTCTTTTCCTGAGAAGGTTACTCCTTCAAACTTCGATAAATGGTCTCAACATACTAAAGACCAATCTAAAAAAGGCGGAGATGATAGTGGTTGTGTCATTTTGTAAAATAATTTTGCTGAAATAAAAAGAGGATTTTATGTCTTACATTCAAAGACCGACGTCCGAGTCGGATGCTACTTTCAAATATATGCAAACCTCTCAGGGAAGAGGCGCTTCATCTTTTTCTATGTCTTCTGTCAAGACCAGTGGAGTTACGAGCCAAGTTTCTAAATTGGCGCAAAAACACTTTATTTCTCCACCTATCGAAAAGCCTTCTCGTGAAGGCCCAGGCTGGATCCCAGACTTACCTCCTGGTACAGATCTGAATATGGAGCGGCTCAAGGAGCAGTTCATGGAAAGAGAAAAAAGAGAGAATGAGAAACCACCCGCAGAACTGCCTGGACCTCCTAATGTCCTTCCTGGGAGGGAGTGGCCACGTCAGGAGAGAGAAAAAAAACCTCCATCTGATGACCCTGGGTGCGTAATTTCTTAAAGTAACTCTTTCGGTTTAGTCTGCAGACAGTTGGACTTTGTTCAACTGTCTGTTTTTATTTGTGAGGAAGGGGGAGGGGAGGATTTTTTGCGGAAGTAGTGGAGGCCGATGAGGATGAGGGCGGCGACGAGGGTGAAGGGAATGGCGAAGGCATAGAGGTATTCTTCGAAGAAGGCGACGCCGCAGGCGAGGAGGCCGATGGCGAAGCCGAGGAAGAGAAAGGAGATTTCGATGTAGACGCCGGCGAGGTAGGTGGTGAGCCCGACGGAGGTAAGGACGAAGAGGCCGGCGGAAAATCGGGAGATGACGCCGAGGTGATAGAAGTAGGCGACGAGAAAGACGGCGGCAATGAGGCCAAGCCAATGGAGAAGTTCGTGAAAGAGGGTGGCGGGGCGAAAGACGGTGCGGGTGCGGTGTTCGTAGAAAGAGAGGCCGAGGGCCAGGAGAGCAATGAGGGGTGTGGCCCAGATCCAGTAGGTGAAGTCGCCGGAGGAGTAGATGTCGGTGAGAATGACGCCGAGAAGGCAGAGGGAAAGAATGGCGAGGGCGACGAGGAGACGAGCGATCTGGGGATGGGCGGGAGTAGAGTCCATTTGATTGGCACTGTAGTAAAAAGGGTGGCGGGTTGGCAAGTGATTTTGCTAGCTTGAGATTATGAGACATTGGTTATTGCCGGGTTTGGTGTTGTGTGGGCTGTTGGCTGGGCTAGTGGCGCGGTTTGTTTTTGGTCTAGCGGAGTTTGGTGAGTGGATTTGGTTTGGAGTTTTAGTGGGTGGTGGTTTGCCGATTGTTTGGCAAACGGTCATGGGAATGGTGAGGGGAAAGTTTGCGTCGGACATTGTGGCGATGTTGGCCATTGTGACGGCAGTGTTGCTGGGGCAGGCGTTTGCGGGCGCGGTGGTTGTGTTGATGCAATCGGGAGGCGAGGCGATTGAGGCGTATGGTTTGCAAAGAGCGCGGTCGTCATTGACGGCGTTGTTGCAAAGGGCGCCGAGAAGGGCGAGGCGGAAGATCGACGGGCGGATGGAGGAAGTGGATGTAGAGGCCGTGAGGGTAGGGGATGTGTTGATCGTGCGGCCGGGGGATTTGGTGCCGGTGGATGGAACGGTAGTTTCGGGTCGGGCAGAGGTGGATGAGTCGGCGTTGACGGGTGAGGCGTTGGCGAGGGTGAAGGAAGTTGGAGATCGGCTGTTGAGCGGTAGCGTGGGTGTGAGCGGGGCATTTGAGATGCGGGCCGATCGGGTGAGCGGAGAGAGTCAGTATGCGAAGATCGTGACGTTAGTGCAGAGAGCGCAGGAGGAAAAGGCGCCGATCCAGAGGCTGGCGGATCGGTATGCGGTGTGGTTTACGCCGTTGACGTTGGTGATGGGGGCGCTTGGATATTGGATTACAGGGGATCCGACGACGGTGTTATCGGTATTGGTGGTGGCAACGCCGTGTCCATTGATTTTGGCGACGCCATTGGCGGTGATGTGTGGCATCAATCGGGCTGCGGATGAGGGAATCATTGTGAAAGGGGGCGCGCCGATGGAGCAGGTGGCGGGGGCGCAGGCGGTGTTGTTCGATAAGACGGGGACGATTACGTATGGGATGCCGTTTGTTGAAAAAGTAGTGGCATTTGAGGAGAGAGCAGAAGAGGAGTTGCTGACGGCGGGAGCGAGTGTGGAACAGTTGTCGTCTCACTCGGTAGCGAAGGCAGTGGTGGACCGTGCGCGGCAAGAGGGGAAGTCGTTGGTGCTGCCAGAGGATTTTCAAGAGGTGCCGGGTCGCGGCGTGGCCGGAAGAGTGGGAGAGAGGAGTTATTTACTGGGGTCAGCGCCGTTTGTGGAAGAGCGGATGGGAAAAGAGTGTTTGGCTCCGCATCGAGAGTTGTTGTCACAGTACTTCGACAAGATGATTATTTTCGTGGTGAGGAACGGGGCGTGTATTGGGTGCTTTGTTTTGAGCGATCGGATTCGACCCGGCGTCTCGCGGATGATCGAGGAGTTGGGGTCGATGGGTGTGCAAAAAGTGGTTTTGCTGACGGGCGATCGTCGTCGGAATGCGGAGATCGTTGCACGAGAGGCGGGGATCTCTTCGTATGAGGCTGAACTTCTTCCGGAGCAAAAGGTCGATCTCGTTCGGCAGTATGAACGAAAGTATGGGTCGGTCATCATGGTGGGTGATGGGATCAACGATGCTCCTGCTTTGGCGACAGCTACTGTCGGCATTGCAATGGGAGCTCATGGAACGGCCATCTCGGTCGAAGCGGCGGATGTTATTTTGCTCGTCGATGAGGTGGCCAAGGTCGCTGAGACGATGAAGATCGGGCAACGGATGTTGCGGATCGCCAAGCAGAGTATTTTCGCGGGGATGGGATTGAGCTTCTTGCTCATGATCTTCGCGGCGTCGGGTCATGTTCTTCCAGCGGTGGGCGCCATGCTCCAAGAAATCATCGATGTCGTTGTCATTCTAAATGCGCTCCGCGCCCGTTAAAAGAATGCAGAACTAGGAGTGGGGCTTCACCCGTCTGTCTTAGTTCTGCACTCTGAATTCTGATTTTTTTAGTGGAATTCGTGTTGGCGGAGCCATTTGGTTGCAATCCACTTTTCGCCGTCTTTGACGGGAGCGCCGCCGTGAAGACTTTTTGGATCCACTTCGCCTTCAGGAGAGCAGTTGTAGAAAAGGACGGCTCCTCCTTTTTTGGGCGAGACGGAAACTTTGGCGGAGGGAAAGATGGTCTCGCCGCCGCTGGCAGGAGTGTTGAGATACATGATCAGGCTGGCGAGACGTTGGCCGCCGCGATTGAGATGGCTGGCGCCGCCGGGAGTGGCGGGATTGAAGTAGTCGAAGTGGGGCTGGTACTCGGCTCCTTGTTTGTATTGGAGCACTTGGATCGATTCTCCATTTTCAATGGGAATTTGGGTGAGAGCGGCGATTCGTTTTTCGATGCGGAGAACCGTTTTGTCTTTGATGTGGTCGAGGATGAACATCCCTTGGCTGGTGCGACGAGCGTCGAGTTTGCCTTTGTGAGCGGTGTGATCGTCGATCACTGTAGAGGGTTGGAGGTGGGGAGTGGCGAGGTTAATGAGGTGGTTGCATTCTTTTTCACTGAGGAAGTTTTCGATGTAGTAAATGCGGGGTGAGGTGCTGAGTGTTTGAACGGTGTATTCGGCGCATATGTTGGTGAGGAAAAGAAGAAAGAGAAAAATTCGCATGAAAAGCCTCCTAAAAATAGTTAGGAGTTTTGCATAAAAGGAAAATTTTGATCAATCTCTTGTTTCGGGGTCGCCGGGAGATACGGGGAGGAGGGTGTTAAGGAGTTTAGTGCGGTCGAGATTGGCGACCCAAAGTTCATGGTCTTGCTTGCCGTACACAACCCAGATGAAGTTGGAATCCATTACGTAGCCGCAGGGAAAGACGCCGCGCATGGAGGACCAATTTTTGTAGGTGGGGTGGGGCATGCCGCGGTAAAAATTTTTGCCGATGATCGGCTCGGGGCTGATCGCTGTAATTTCAAAGGGATAGTCGGCGGAGAAGGTGTAAGCTCCCATGAGGTAGTGGAGCATATTGCGGCCGTGGGAGTGAACTGTTTCGATCCGTTTGGAGGAGTGGAAGAAGGAGAGGTATTGGTCGCCGATGCGGAGGGCTGGGGTGCCTCCACGGAGTTCGCCCCAGGGCCAGTGAATGTTGCCGATGGTTTCTGCGAGAGTGTCGCAATGGCCGGTGGGGAAATGGGGGGCTAAGATCTTGTGGGGATTGATGCTGTAGGCGAGGAAGAGATAGCCCATCCAATCGAAGGGGACCCAGTTTTTCTCTCGCATGGTTTTCTCTTCACCTTCGAATTGACCGAGGCAGAGGGGAGTGTCGAGAGTGAAGCGGCCGCCTTGGGTATTGAGTTGAGAGATGTAAACGCGAAAGCCGCCGCGGGTGAGTTGGGGCTCTGGGTTGTCGCTGTAGACGATGTAGAGGTGTTGGTTGATTTCGATGAGGCGGGCATCTTCGGCGCGACAAGGAGCGTTTGAATCGCTGTCTCTCATGGAGAGAAGTTGGGGTTCGCTGATGGGATTGAAGTTGTCGTCTAGCCAAACGAGACCGAGCTGGGAAGAGAAGGTGTCTTTTTCGTCGGGTAGGGTGCGAAAGCTGAGGAGCAGGGAATTTTGCCAGCGGATGATGCCGGGATTGAAGGCGAGGGGATAGTCGGGGAGAATGATTTGTTTGGTCTCTAGCACATAATCTTGAGCAAAGTCTTCGAGGTCGATCAATGGATCGGTGAACAGTGGCAGGATCGCAAAGAACGATAAAAAAAGAGAACTGTGCATTATGCTGTCTTCAGGTTAAGGTTTTATTCGGCCGTTGCAACTGGGATCAAACTGTTCAACAGGGCTTGTTTATCGATTTTTACCACCCAATTCTCAAAGTCTTGTCTTCCGTAGACGACCCAGAAGTATTTGTCGTCGAAGACGAATCCGCAAGGGAAGACGACGTGGAGTGGTTTCCAAGTCTTATAGGCCAATCCATGGTAAAAGTTTTTGCCGATGATGGGCTCGGGGCTGATTCGAGTGATGGCGAAAGGGGGGTGGGCAGAAAAGGTGTAAGCGCCCATGAAATAGTGTTGTCTGTTTCGTCCATTGGAATGGACAGTGGGGATATTGCGAGAAGAGTGAAAGAAGGCGAGATATTCGCCGCCTACAAGAATTGGTGGTGTGCCACCGCGCAACGCACCCCAATCCCATTGGATTGCTCCGCGGGTGGAAGTGACGAGCTCACACGCGTTGGTCCAAGGAATGGGGCGGAGGATGCGGTGGGGAAGGATACTGTGGACAAAGTAGGGAATGCCTTGGTAGTCGAAAGGGGCCCAGTTCTTTTCCCAAGTGAGTTCATTTTCCCCGGGAAATCGGGAGAGGCAGGTAGGGCGGTCGAGAATGAATTTGCCATTGTTGGCATGGATGCCTGCGATGTACATGCGTCGAATGTCTCGCTCGTAGGGTCCTTCAAGAACATTGCTGAAGACGACATAGAGGCGATTTGCGATCACGACAAGGCGGGGATCTTGGAGTTTGGAGGGGAAGTAGGGGTTATTGGGTCGAAATTCGAAGGTTTGCGCCTCGCCGATGGAATTGAATTCTTCATCGAGGTAAATAACGCCGAATTTGTCGATTACCTCTCCTCTTTCGCGGATGCGAAAACTCATGAGGAATTTTCCGTCCCAGCGGACGATCGAGGGATTGAATGCGCCGGGAAAGTTGGGAATTTCAATCCGCTTTACATCTAAGACGAAGTCTTGGGTCCTGGTCTCTAGATCGAAGAGAACGTGCGCATCAAGAGATGCTGAAGCAGCGGGAGGGGAAGGAGGCATGGGAACTGGACTTGGCCCTATCGGCTCAGGGAAATGAAATTCATTCGGATCGTTGGAGTGAAATTCGAGTGGATCGAGCGGAAAATCGCGAGAGATGATCGGTGGAAGAGCGGTAGAAAGGAGGCTGCTTGCGCAGAAGAAGATGCAAAGTCTCATTAGTCCCTTTTCACAATGAGTGAGGTGTTGTTATCGATCGAGTTTTTTTCCCAGTAATCAAAAGGGAAGGCTTCGTAGAGTTTTTGGAGGTCGCATTCAAAAGGAGGTTCTCCTCCCATGAGGAGAGCTTCTTCAACCGATATTGCATATCGGAAGTTGGGTCGCTTGGTGCCCGAGTAATAGTCTTGGTATTTAAAGAGGTGGTTTGGCGTGTTGGGCGGTCGGAGAAGGCGAGCGGGGATGCCATAGGCTTCAGCGATGATGATGCCGTGCAAGGAGCTCGAGATGACGAATTTGCTGTCTAAGATTTTCTCGATCACTTCGTTCCACGGCTCAGTGGGATGGACGACATTTGGATTTTCTTTGGGGAAAAGAGATCTCTCAAAGCAGTTGGGGATGATGATGTATTCGCGAGAGGGATTTTCTTTCCGCTGAAACTCAGGGAAAAAGTAGGGGAATAAAAGGGCGGGGTCGCCGTAAACTTCAGGACATGGGATGTTGAAGTTTTCCATGAGAAATTGGCGCGTCAGGGGGCCGCGAACAGCGCGCACGTCGAGGTGATTGAAACGGTAGTGTTGTTTAGTGAGGGTTTTCCCATTGATGCCAGATCCCCAAATGACGTCGTTGTCGTACGCAAAGACGAGGATGGAGCCGACGGCTAGGAGCTTTTTCACTTTGCGCGGTGGGTTTTTCGGAAAGGCGTAAACAGGTTGGTTTACGATCCGTTCGACGAGCTTGAGAGAGAGGTAGTCACCGAAGTTGACGTATGGTTCGGTCTGTTTCAATGATTCGTTCCAGTAATATAAGGGAAGACCTGTCGGCTCGGTCTGGTAACCGAAGCAGGTGGAGAGCACGAGGAGCCAGGGCAATATACGTTTCATATCTTTACCGGATCTTATCAATCGGGTCAGATTTTGCAAAGATTTTTTTAAAATATTTTATTACATTCTTTAAAATCCAGCGCTTTTTTAACTGTAACCAGCTGGCTGTGAGGGAAATACTCTACGAAAAATTAGTAAATAATTCAATCGATAACTGGGGAAATGGGCCAATCGATCTGTTGTTTTTGCAGAAGAAGTTCTTGACGAAGAGCAGGATAAGATAATTCTTGAAGGGGTATTTCGAGGTCGAGTGAGAGGCTTGCAGCGATGGCTGCCGACTGCCCCAGGACCATAAAAACAGGCTCCATCCGAATAGAAGAGTAGCCGACATGGCTTGCAGAGAGGCAAATGGGAACGAGGAGGTTTTCACATTCGCCGCGACGAGGGATAATGGTGCGATAACTGATGGGAAAAGGGCCTGCTCCTTTTCGGAAAAGCGCCCCATCAGTCATGGCAAATCCATCGGGAGCGACGTAGTATTTGATCACGTGGGAGTCGAGGTGATAGGAGCCGAGGCCGACGCTCTCTTCAGTGACGACTGTTTTAGCGACGGTGTGTTCGGTGATGGTTTCATCGCCGATCATTCGGCGAGCTTCTCGGACATAGAGCTGGCGAGGCCAGTGGCCATTGTCGGTAAATTCATCTTTCGGCAATCCCCAGCGGGCAAAATAGGTTTTGACTTTACTAGGCATGTGAGGATGGTTTTGGAGAGTCCAGAGCAATCCCTTTTGCCAGGTCTCGTGGGCTTTGGCGATTTCTTCTCGTTCAGCATAACTTCCTTCTGGGTAGTTCCAATTCATCCCGATGTAATCGGTGGAGACGGGGCCGTTGTTATTCGAATCGGTTTTTCGGTTAGGCATGAGGCTGAGTTTGAAAAAGCTCTTGAGGGAGACGCCGGCTTTGAGAGCTCGAAAGACAATTTCGAATTCTTGTTCTTCGTAGGAATCGGGTTTTTCAATGAGCACCCGATTTTCTGGCACATCAGTGAGACACATCCGATAGTTGTAGGCTTGGATGCAGGCGTCGCCTTCTCCTTCTGTTCCTCCGAGACTTGGATGGATACGGGGCAAGAGGCCACTTGAGGAATCTCCTCGGATGATGAAGGGGTCGAGCTTCTTTGGCATGTTGCCTCGTCGCGTATTAGGTCGAATGCCATTGAGCGATTCTCCGTAGAGGCTGTTAGGTTCTCGCCCCACGATATAGGAAACGCCCGCGGCGGCCATTAGATCTCCTTCATAAGTGGCATCGATGAACATCCGTCCTTTTAAAGTGAGGCCTGATTCCATTGTGATTGCATCGATCCGCTCTTCCACTTTGTGAACGCCGCTCTTTCGATCGAGGCGCTCTCCTCGCACCACGGGAACTTGGGCTTCTAGGATGAACTCTTCGAAGAGCTCTTCGGCAACGTGGGGTTCGAGGACCCACATCAATTCTTCTTTGTGTGAGAAGTCGGAAGGATTAAGGATGTTGGAATGCTGATCTAAAAGCAATGTTGGTGGCTCCCACACCCACGCTTCTTTTTTCTGGTAATGGAGCCAAATGCGATGAAAATATTCGCGCGCAAGACCGCCGATGGTAGTGGGATTTCCGGTGTCGACCCAGCCGAGTCCGTTGCTCGTCATGCCCCCTAAGTGGCCGCTCGGTTCGATGAGGATGACCGATTTCCCCATTCTCGCTGCTTGGACGGCAGCGATCACTCCTGCGGAACTTCCGCCGTAGATCACGAGATCATACGTTGGGAGTTCTTCTTCTTGTGCAGAAGAAAAGAAGAAGAGAAACCTTAAAATGTGAAGTAGTTTTTCCACGCGAGGAACTCAGGTTTTTGAGTTGTTCCATCGATTGTCGACCATTTCCCTTCGAGCACTCCGTCATCGACGAGTCGATACGAAACGACGCCAAAAACGCGAGTTGCTTCATCGAGGTAGGCGACGCTCAGGACATTTCCATTGAGAATGCCGATGCCGATTTGCGATTGACTCGATCCAATTCTCCAACGGAGGCTGTAATTTTCCCCTTGCGGTTGGATGATCACTTCTCCCTGGTAACCATTGCTCCATCTGCTGCTGCTGCCGCTGAGTTGGTACGTCCCCGAAGGAAGGTGGTAACTATAGGCCGAGATAGCGAATAGTAAAGAAGCGATGAGCTTTTTCATAAGAGCCTCTCAAAATTTGTAGAGCGACCTATCTTATTGAAAATGGAATTTAAAGGCAAAAGTCGTGCAGCCGATACTTTTGCTTTCAGCCTAAGATCAACGATAAAAACGATGGAACGATATAATGATAAAAAAGGTGGGTTCTCTAATTTTTAGAGGGTCTTCAGGATCTCTTGTTTTATTTGTTTTGGAGATTTATGCAGAAGATATGGGCCTTAAAGAATATCGAGCGAAGAGAGATTTTAAAAAGACGATCGAGCCACGCAGGGGCGGCAAAGGGAAGCAACTCTTTGTTGTGCAAAAACACTACGCGACTCATTTGCACTACGATTTTCGAATCGAGTATAAGGGCGTATTGCTCAGTTGGGCAGTGCCGAAGGGACCTTCCCGCACGGCGGGGGTGAAGCGGCTTGCGGTTCAGGTGGAGGACCACCCGCTGAATTATGCCGATTTTGAGGGAGTGATCCCCAAGGGCAATTATGGCGCCGGAAAAGTGGAGATCTGGGACCGGGGAACGTATACAGCGAGCCATCTGAAAGCCGGCTTGAAGAAGGGGCATTTGGCCATTGAATTGAAGGGGAAAAAACTGAAGGGAACGTACGATCTGATCCAACTCAAGGGAAAGCCAAAGATGTGGCTCCTGATCCGGAGGAAATCGTGAAGTTCATGCTCGCTACGCTCGTCGATGAGCCGTTCGATCGGAAAGGATGGATTTTCGAGACGAAGTGGGATGGGTATCGAGCAATGGCGGTCAAGAAGGGAGGAGTAAAACTCCTATTACTGCGTCTTCGATCTTCTTTCGATCAACGGTCGCGATGTGACAAAGAAGCCTCTTTTGGAGAGGAAACGGCTTTTGAAGGAGTTGCTTCGAGGAGCACCTCGACAGATCCGTCACAGTGAGCACATCGTTGAAAAGGGGAAAGCTTTTTTTCGCAAAGCTTCCAAGAAGGGATTCGAAGGAATTGTGGCGAAACGGGCCGATAGCCCTTACCAATTTCGGCGAAGTCTCGATTGGCAAAAGATCAAAACCGAAGCGCGGCAAGAGGTGGTGATCGGCGGATTTACCGAGCCGCGCGGGAGCCGAGAGCGATTCGGAGCGCTCCTCGTCGGTGTCTATGAGAAGGGGAAGTTCGTGTATGTTGGCCATGTCGGAGGCGGATTTGATCGAAAGCTCCTCGAAGAGGTGTACCGGCAACTGGTCAAGAAAAAGACAAAGCGGTGCCCCTTTGCACAGGAGCCCGATGCCAATATGCCAGTGACTTGGGTGCGACCTATTCTCGTGTGTGAAGTTTCGTTTGCCGAGTGGACGCATGGTGGGATGATGCGGCAGCCGATTTTTAAGGGGATGCGAATCGATAAATCGGCGAAGAAAGTAGTCCGAGAAACAGCAAGGCGAAAGTGAACGATGGCGACGCATGTTGAAAAACTCTATTGGCCCAAAGAAAAAATCACGAAGGGTGAACTCCTCGACTATTATGAATCAGTCAGCCGTTATATTCTTCCCTATCTCAAGAATCGCCCATTGGTCATGCGCCGCTTTCCAGAGGGAATTGAGGGAGAGGCATTTTACCAAAAAGAGGCTGGGCTTCATGTGCCGCCTTTTGTTAAGACAGTGAAGGTGCACCACGAGGAGAGAGACATCTCCTACATCGTCGTGCAAAATGTGAAGACGCTCCTTTACGTCGCTAACTTAGGATCGATTGAGCTTCATCCGTTTCATTCGGTGACGAGCCACTTGGATAAGCCCGATTACATGATCTTCGACCTCGATCCGGAGAAGATCCCTTTCCGAAAGGTGGTGGAAGTAGCGCAGGGACTTCATGAGCTGCTCGACGAACTGGGGATGCCGAATTTCTGCAAGACCTCGGGAGGCACGGGGCTGCATATCTATGTCCCGCTCGAGGGGCGTTATTCTTACAGCCAGATCAAGCCGTTTGCTCATCAGATTGCTCTGGTGGCCCACCAGCGGATGCCTACGCTTACTTCTCTCGACAGAAAACCGGAAAAAAGGCAAAAGAGGGTCTATATTGATACGCTGCAGAATTGGAAGGGGCAGACCGCCGTCTGCGTCTACTCCGTGCGAGGAAAGCCGCATGCCCCCGTCTCAACGCCCCTTCTCTGGAGCGAAGTCAAAGGGGATCTTGACCCGACCGACTTCACTCTGCGAACCATCCCTCGGCGACTGGCCAAAAAAGGGGATTTATTTCGCGAGGTTTTAAAACGAGGAATCAATCTCGCGGTCTGCGAGAAAAAATGGGAGAAGTGTCATGAATAAACAGAGAATCGTCGCTATTGTACTAGGAGTCGTAGGAGCTGGGCTTTTGCTCTTTTCCGACTACATCGCAAATCAAGTGGCTGCAGGGCGTGGAGAAATTCGGAGCGCGCAGAGCAAAGTCAACATGGGAAAAAAGATCTTTTCGATCAATCCAAACACTGAGCAAGTGGGAGACACATTGATGAGCCCTATCCAAAAGAGGATTGATGCAGGGAGCGAAGAAGCTGATCAATACGATCGGCTATCGCGTCAACTCAAAGTGGGCGGTATTCTTTTGCTCGTCGTCGCTGGCGGACTTCTTTTTCTCCGCCGCCGCGACTAATTGGTTACAAATATCTAACGCAAAGACGCCAAGCCGCAGAGACGCAAAGAAAAGAATGAATTTTCCGTCTTCGCGGCTTGGCGTCTTTGCGTTTCCAGTATTGTCCCGCTTGTCTAGTGAAAAAGAACATAAATTATCCGACTAGCCCCTATTGCTAATAGGAACAGGCCAGTGATCTTTCTTAAAGTAAAGAAGCGAGAGAGGTTCTTGAAATTAAACACCTGTATACCAGCGCACACACAGACAGCGCCCACAAAGGCCTTGAAAAGATGGGCAAAAATGTGCCCTAACGGGCTAAGCAGAAATTCTTTTATGGCGTCCATACCGTTCCTGTTCTTGTATGAGTTTCGAATGCAATAATATCATTCTTTAATTATTTATTGTGAAGCGAGGATTTCGGATAGTGGTAAACAAGTAAGGCTGAGTTCAGCGCGTGGAACGATTGCTCATCGAGCAACAAAAGTAACGATGGAAACGATATAACGATTGAACGATAAAAAAATGGCCGCAAAGCGGTAACGCGGCAAAGCCGCGCAATATTCTTATCGTGTGCGCCAAGGAAAGCTTGGCTGAACTAGTTAACTGAGAGGTGTTAACCACGACAAAAGCCTAGAATCGTGTAGAAGACTGAGTGGGTCACTGGAGTAACTCTAGGCCCAAAGCCTCAGTCAACAAACTCATGAGCCACAATGCGAGAGCGTGAACCTGAGGTGGCCTCGTTAAATGATAACTTGCAGGTGGTCAACCCGCACGATAGGGTGAAACCAACACTTTGAGCGAAAAAAAAATATAG
>JAGWKU010000117.1 GCA_028873375.1 Verrucomicrobiota bacterium | reverse complement strand
ATCGATGATTTTGAGGCCATTTGAGAGTGGTGGCAAAGCCACCACGGTCCATTTGACGAGGTCGGCCCAAGCGGGCCGACTGAGGAGAATGGACGCAAATAGCCTCAAAAGGGCGGTTTTTACGGGCAAATGAGTTTTGCAATTGCCTCCACTGAGAAAAAAGAAGCCGCGAAACGCTTTGAAGGGTAAAGGAATCTTCAAGGGAAGTTAAGATTTTCTTTCATGCAATTTCTGAAATAGGTATAAGAGATCCTCTTGAAGAAAGGCTTCAGCCGTGTTAAAAATTATTCCCAGCTCCTCCTATTGCCCTGCGAAAGATGATCTATTTTTCCAGTCGGTACAAAAAAATGTCAATGAGGTTCTCTCTGAGGATGTAAAAAACGAAATCGAGAAAGGGAAAATTCAGGGATTTCTCAAGTCTCTTCCCATCTTCAGGCACTCCGAAGTGCAAGCGTCGTTTTGGATCACCTTTCTCTGCCAAGCCGAGTATACACAAGGAGTCGGCAGATATGTCAACGATGCCTTGTGCCGATGGCTGGTGCCAGGAAAAAATTTAGCGATTACCGGCATCACAAGTCTCCACTTTAGCTTCCAAAACTTTCCACACCACCGCTTCTACTTTAAAAACGTGCTCTTTGAAGTGGGAGGCAAAGAAGACATCGAGATCATCCAGCGCAACATCTTGCCGCTGTTCGAGGAAATCCGGCTCAATATCTTGGCCGTTTACCACGCCCGCTATATTGCCTCGCTTCGAAGCATTTCAACCGATCAAAAGAGCCGATTGATTCAAGAGAATTTGAACAAAATTCTCAACTTGCCGCGAGAGGCCGACTGTTCACTCTATGACCAGATGCACAATTTTGTGATGAAGGTGATCGGCGATCAGAAGATGGGACAGGTGAAGAAAACGATTGCTCAGCTCGTTCAATCAAGGCCCAAGTCGTTTGACCGAGAAGTCTTCTATGAAATGACCCACTTTACAGTTCTCTTCAAAGACCAATTCGCCTCAAGGCGCGATCCCCGCTACATCGGCCGGGTAATTGCCCTCTATTACCTCTTTAAAAAATCGATCCTCGATTCGATCCGCAAAGAGCCCAACGAGCGGCACATCATCGTCAAAATCTTCAAGACAGCCGTGAATAAAACGCAGCAAGCACTCGGCGTTCTACTCGCTGTCAATATTTTGCGCGAAACCGAGCGATTCGATCGAAGATTTCTCCTCGACGCCATTCGAGCTTGTCTGCCCGACGTCCAAGATGTGAAAGATTCTTACATCTCCGATTGGCGAGAAAAAAAAGCTTCCTTTTTCTATCTCGAAGTGACGAAAGAGAGCTCGTTCAAGGCGCAAGAGATCCAAAAACTCCGAGCCCAGCTGCCGACAGAAGTGAAAAAGCAAGTTGAGAGCGACGTGCACCCCATCTTCCTCCCCCGCAACGAAGAAGATGTCGCTCGCAACCTCATCTTGCTCAGCCAGCAACTCAAGTATAGTCGAGATCTGCCTCAAGTGAGTATCCACTACGAAAAGCAAACTGAATCGGAACTCTTTTTCTCTGTGCTCCTCACCCGCCTCCTTCATCCCCAGACCAAAGGACTCCGCACCCTCTTTGTGCGTCGTCAAAAAACGATCAAGTTCTTCATCGAGGAGATGCGAGAAATCGGCAAACTCAAAAAACGTATTCCCAAAGAAGCGGCGATCCTCCGCGTCTCGATCGATAAAACTCCGTTCTTCCGGCCCGATTATTCCGTCGACCTGCTCCGCGCTCGACAAAAAATCGCCTATGAACTGAGCCGGATCATCGGCGAATACCGCGACTTCAATGGCGGCATGATTTTAAAGCAAGAAGAGTCGCTCCTCGCCCTCCGCAAACACCTTGGCCCCATCTCCCCTGCTGCCGAATCGCTCCTCGAAGAGTTTTTCTATTCCCTCCGACCCGGCATCATGCAAACTGCTCTCCCCACGGAAGCGCTCAAGGCCCACTTTCAACTCCTCCAAACGCTCCCCACCCACCCCACCGGAGAAGCCTACCAAATCCTCGAAGATCAGATGGAAAAATTCTTTTTCTTCTTTGCCACCGCCTCCGATCCCGCCTTCAAAGATCACCTCGATATTGAGATCGAGAAGCTGAAAATCCCCTCCTACGAGCTCGCTACCTGCTCCCTCGAGCTCCCTCCCCTCTTCGTCAAAGGCTATCTCCTCCGCTCCGAAAAACAGGAGCTCGCCATCTCCCTCAAAAAAGCGATCGAATTTGCCATGAAAAACTGGAACGACACGCTCTACTGCACGCTCAATCCCGCTGAAGCGATTCAATAGAAAATAGATGAAAAATAGTTCCCGCTTCTCTACAATGAAATGCTCTCAAAGCCCTATTTGCGAAGAAAAAACCAATAGGCCATAGTTAGGAAAAGAGGGTGTGCCATGAACAAGCGAGACCTTGTTCTTCCCAATGATGTTGCCAGTTTTCTTTTAGTCGAATGCCGGGAGTGATAGGGTCTTTTGATTAAAAAGATTTAATAACCTATGGGTTATGAGTCCGCTGACGCCCGCGCCACTTCCCAGCAGCTAACTCCCCGAAATCATAGAGGAAAGCCAGCCTTTCGAGCTGCTGCGAATTATCGTAATTTATCGCACTTTTTTTTGCAGGCCAGTGGTCTACAAATAGTCTACGAAAAAAAATTGAATTCTACGAATGGGCTTTCTTGTATATGATGAATACCCTTAACGAGAGCTAAATATTCGAGCCGGGAAAACGAGGAACTAGCGCATGAAATGGGTGTTCAATTTAATCATCTCTCTACTGTGTTTACAAGGTCTGGAGGCATCAGCTAGCCAAATTTATCTGGAATCGCGCGAAAGTGATCCAGCAAGTTTAGTCGAAAATGTAAGCACTATTCATGGAGATTATACAGAGGTTGAAGTTGATCTTACAGTCTCTTCTCCAGACTCGTTAATCCTCTCTAGATTCTATAGCAGCAGAGATTCGCTTCAAACAGCCAATTTCGGCGGATGGCGTTTCAATCCTCACTGTTTCCTCTCTGTTCAAAAAGACCCAAAGGGCAAGTCCTATACTACCGCTGAAGGAAGGTTTGAACGGACATACGTCTATGTCGGTAATCCCGATGGAACAATTCTGACGTACGTCGGATGGCAAAACATCACAGACCATTCAAAAAAGTCGTTATTTAAGATTGATCCAGAAGGGGAAGTGGCAGGAATAGCAAATACAGCTAAAGGGACTATCAGTTGCTGGACAAACCTGAAGAATAATGAACTCTATTTCGATCCGCAAACGAATAGCTTTGAGCTGTTTCTCTGTTCAGAAGGAAAACGTTTTTATAGCAAACATCCTTCACTCGATGCCTATTTTATCACGCAAGAAGTCCTTCCGAGCGGTAATAAAGTCTTTTATGAATTCGATGAAAAAGGGCAGCTCTCTTTCATCAAAGAAACCAACGCTTCTGAGAAGAAAGTGCTGGCCTGGATCAAAATCGAATATAGAAATGGAATTCGCATCGAGACAAGTGACGGAAAATCTGCTGAGTATCATTTCCAGCAGGACTCATCTGGAGCGATGCTATTGAGTGAGGTCATTAGATCTCACAAGCCCAGCTTATTCTACCAATACAAAGTTGTAGGAAACCAAGCTCTTTTGACTAGGAAAACTTTGCCTGAAGGACGTTTTGTTCAAATCGAATATTACACCGATAAAAGGCAGAAAAACAAAGTCAGAGCCGTAACTACTCCAGCTGGATCAGGAGGAATGGCAAGCGTTCTGTTCTCCTATGGAGACAATTATACAGAAGTCGACGGTCCTGGAGAACGCAAGGCTGTGTATCGATTTGACAATGATTATCAACTCGTTGCTGTAGAACAATACCTAGATGGATTTCCTTATCGGATTCACAAGAAATCATGGGGGACAAAGAGAGATGCTGGAAACTTGATCTCTACATCTGTCGAAGACGCAGGTGGCAACATTTTCTACTACAAGCACTTCACTTATGATAGCAATGACAAAGGAAATATTGTTGAAGAAAGAGAATATGGAGATGTCATAGGTTTAGGGGCCATCTCTTTGAATGTTGATGACAGCGGCCTTGTCACAAATCAAGATGGACACATCAAGAATTATGCCTATTTCTCTGGCAAAAACACTCATGGTTTTTTCCAAACAGATGCCAAGGGAACAGGAGTCAAGTATTGGTACAAAAAAGGGACTAATCT
>JAGWKU010000116.1 GCA_028873375.1 Verrucomicrobiota bacterium | reverse complement strand
TGGCGATGAATATAGCTGCGGTTGCAGATCCTCAGAGAGGACTTGCTGCAGTGAGACGAGCTGCAACTTTCGGTGCGGGGTATTTACAGGGAATTCTGGCAATTATTTTCTGCGAAAAGATGTCAAAAAATTTTAGTTAAATCACCCTGTTTTACTGAGGAACATCGATGACTCATCTCACTATTCAAGCACCGAACAACTTAACCTCTCAGCTAACAAACCTCGCGGTTCAATCCAATGAAGATCGACGATCCTCCTCATTTGGGTATGACCTTGAAACTCGAGCAACTATGCTCAGACCTTATGCCCAGAAACTGACAGAGCTTCAACCCTACGCTCCGCAAACCATTAAGTCGAGAATTGCCACTGTCATCGATTCGATGCTTCTCCTGCATGACAAGGGAACATGCGAGCAGGCTCCTTTTGAACAACAAATGACCCGGATTCACTCGATTGCTACAGATTGGCTTGTGCAGATTTCTGAGGAATCTTCGACTCGCCCATGGGTTCGCTTAGATTCGGCGCAAGAAGAGAAAAAACAAGAAGAGCCTCCTCGCCGTTTCCCCCCCGGCGCTCTTCCTCCCCCTCGACGATCTACGCCTCCTCCAGCTTTTCAGCAACTCACAGAAGAATTTGAGCAGATATCCCTCTCAGGCGAGCCGAAGGAATCGATACCTTCTGAATTAGCCCTCTTTCTCGATGATCGACAAAAACAACTCCTCGCAGAAGCGAGTCGGGCTGCCAAACAAAACCCTACTCCAGAAAATCTGTATCAGATCGAAGTATCACTTAAACATACCCTCCGGCAAATTCTCGATGAAATGAGCAATCTATTCAAAAGCATCCAAGAATTTGTCGAGGCACCTATTCAAAAAATTGTCGAAGAAGAACTCCAGGAACTTGAGAGATTAAAAGGATTTCTCCTTACTGAACAATGGAAGAATATCCCTAAACGACTCCCTCTCATTCGTTCTCGTCTTGATCGCTGCATTTCGCAGATGCTCACCATAGAGCTGCCTGCCTTACGAAGAACGACTAGCCGAGACCGCTCTCCCTCAAACATCCCTTCAATGGAATCAGATTCTCCGAGAGCCAACCGGAAAGGACCAAGCAAACTGGCTACTGTTTTGCAGAAATATTATCAGACTCTTTTCAACTTTTTCAGCCAAGCAGGAGAATCTCATGAATTTCTAACGCCGCAAGCGGAAGAACCTCCTGAGAGGTTGCCCTCTTTCTATTGCACAGCGATTGGAACAATCATTTCCGCTCATAGAGATAACGATCTCACAATGCAGTGGCTTGAATTATTGAGCACGATGTACTCTAGCCCAGAAGCAACCATTGCAGAATTCGAAAGTTTGATCGAATCGATGAGCATTTCACAGGCAGAAGAGCCGCTATCCAAAGAAGAAGCGTTAAAAGCTGTGAAAATGGCTCTTACTGAAGGCATCATGCAACTAAAATCGGCCTTGCGCAAGCTTTCCGGCTTTGAGCTGACGATGGAAGAGAAAAAAAACTTGCTCCAAGCGGGCATTGATTCTTCGAGTATTGATTTCTTTAAACACCTCTTTCAACATTATTCCATGTCGTCAATCGATCAAAACATTCTTCAGGGGCTCACCGATCACGCCTTTCAAAAAGAAGCATTTGCCCACGCCGAGTTCTTGCTTGAAACACAGGAGAACCCCAATCGCATCCAAGAGGTTCCTCTCAATCCTATGGATGTCGACGAAGAAATACAGATCGGCGGCGCGCCTGACCTCCGTTAACGAAGGTTATGGAAGTTTCCAGTTCTCTTCGATCCACTTGCGATTGGAGGGAAGAGAGGGAGCAAGTTCGCTGTTGAGCAGCAACTCTTTTTCATAGAGCCTGCTACTCCGCAATGTGACTTGGGCGAAATAGACTTTCTTTTCTCCCTCATTCAATTCGCTTCCATTGTGCCTTCGCTCTAGGTCGTCAAATTGCTCCGTTGGCATGAGCTCTTGCTGGTAAAGGTTCAATGAGAAGTTGGTCCAGCGAGGCCACCAAGTACTAGACATATCTGCTGTCTCTCGATAATAGGTAGTAACTCTTTGCCAGACTCTTTGTACTTTGTCAGAACAACTGGCAGCCGCCGCTTTGATCGATGCAGGAGATGGACAATAAGAACATTTAGAAACAGGTCGAACCATAAAATACCTCCAAAAGAGGAAGATGATAGATGAGTTAAGTGATTTTTTGCTAATCTTTTGATAGGAAAAAACGACTCAAGAGGGATTATGACGCTCATCGAACAAATCAACAATGGCATCAAAGAAGCAATGAAAAGCCGAGACACGCTGCGACTCGACGTCTTGCGGATGCTTAAATCGAAGATTTTGGCTGCTGACGCGCGGGCTACTCTCCCCGACACAGAAGTTCTCAAGCTCTTCAAAACCTACGCCGGCAATCTCGAAGAGGCCATCGAGCAGACGCCCGCTAGCCGGCCAGAGATGATTGAGAAATTGAAAAGCGAGCTAAAGATCGTCCAGGAATTCTTGCCCAAAACTCTTTCCCCAGAAGAGACGAAAAAATTGGTCCTTGAAGCGATTGCTGAATCAGGAGCTAAGACGAAAAAAGAGCTCGGCTTGGTGATGAAAAGCATCATGAAGAGGAATGTTCCCGTCGACGCCAAATTGGCCAAAGACTTGGCCAGTCAGTTGCTAGCCGACTAAGAGACATCTCTGAAATCCTGCATCTTGATTTTTCTTTTAAAAAAATTTGACGAGCAGATAAAGTTTTTCCTTTGAATTTTCAGGAGGAAAAATGTCCATCATCAGCGAGCCACAAACTAGCTTCTGCGCAGACGGAGAGATGTTCTCCAATCGAGCCGCCAAAACAGTCTATTGGCTCGGCCGCTATGCTGTAGAGCCGGCCAACTGGGGCGTATCTCTCTGCGCCCGATGGACCCAACGCTCCTGGGCCCCAAACACCCATGGCCGCCTCCCCTCCATCCAAGCCGAACGATTTCGCAGGGTCTGCTGGTTCGTCGAAGGGGTTGCCTGCTGTGCGATCGGCCTCATTCCCCTTCTCGTTGGAGGCCCCTGCATGATGGCCGGTAGGTTGGCGAATAAGAATTTCACCTACATTCAACCGAATAAAGAGCCAAACTACCTAGAAGGACGCATTGTCCGTATTGCGACGTTCAATTTGGGATTTCTGCCTGAATTTGTCACGGTCTTCAACCAACTGCGCCCCGTCTCTGATCGCGCCGATCAATTCATCGACTATGTAAACAATCGGCAAAATGATGATTGGATCTGCGTCCAAGAACTGTTCAACGAACTGTTCCACAAGGAGTCCATTAAGAAAATAGTCGAGCAATGCAAGCAGAAATATCCCTACATAATTTTCGATACCTGCCCTCGCACTTTGGGCATGGATAGCGGGCTAGCCATTTTCAGCAAATACCCTCTCAAAGAGCCCACCTTTTGGAAATTCAAGGACACCTTCGAAGAAGATGCTCTTTCTAACAAAGGGATTTTGGGAGTGAAAATCCAAGTGAAGCCCGATCGACAGGTGGTCGTCTTCACCACTCATTTTCAATCAGGTTATAGCGAAAAAGCCCAGAATCACCGAGCCGCCTGCCTGGTTGCTTTCAGAGAGTTATATCAAACCTACGGCAAAGGTGCTCAAGACATCATCACGCAGGGCGATTTCAATCTAACGAAATGGGAGAACCGCGAACTGACCGAAGAATGGAAGGCTCAAGTCGACTTCTTCGAGCGCCTCAATAAAGCCTCTTTATTGCCAAAGGACGCAAGCACCTGCTGGGACAAACAATCTCCTTACACGATGTGGGATGCTGACAAGCTCGATCAATGGAAAACACAAACAAACCAAATTGACCAGATCCTCGCCTACCAAACAGAGAAACCTCCCCTTCTCCTCTCTTTGGAAGCAGACAGGGAGTGGGGCATCTGCTCTGACCACCTCGCCCTTAGAGCCACTATGGAACTACAAGAGCCGCTTCCCGTCCCCGTTATACCCAAGTAATCTCAAAAGTTGGTCGCGGGCGCCCCAATAGGCCTAAATTTGTCCCTCACCCGACCCCTCAACGTTTGACCTAAAATAGACTCTGCAGTCACAGTCGACAACACTGCGAAAAATCCGAAAATTGTCCCCTTAAAATCTTCAAAGTGTTCGTAATACGTGTTATAAATCACCCTCTCTTTCATCCACTTCCATAGTCGTTCTATCGGATTCAGATTGGGGCTGTAGGGCGGTAAAAAATGTAGGCAGACCTTCGAGGTTTCCAGATACTGTTTAA
>JAGWKU010000023.1 GCA_028873375.1 Verrucomicrobiota bacterium | reverse complement strand
TCGAACCGTTTTTTCGATTCCGCAGCCATATCGATCCTCCATCGTCGACCATAGTATTCACTATGGCCTTCTCCTTCGGAACGCCTTGCTTCGATCTGGCTTTGCTTCGCTAGCGCCCTTTGTCTCACTTTTGCCTAGCGGGTTAATAGGCTCATAGAGAGAGAAGAAATTTGGAGTTTAGTTGGAGGTAATCTAAAAGATCTTTTGCGATGTCTTCCTCTTCTTCTGCAATCTTCTGTGCTGTTTCGAGAAACTCGCGCTTCTTCAACTGCTCAAGCCCTTCTAACAGTCCGACTTGCAGGGCTTCCTCAGAATCTTCCAATTGCTTTAGGACGAGGTCGCTTTCTTCTTGAGTCCAAGATTCGCACCCTTCCTTCACGGACTTGAGAATTGATTTAAAAATATGATCGAGCAGTATTTTCTCTCTGTTCACTACAGAGAGAACCATCGTTTGAAAAAATTGATGGAGATCCTCTGCTTTATTTCCCTGAGGTTTGAGTGGAGAAGGGGTCTTTTTGGGAGGAGGGGTGCAGCAACCATCTTCAAATAGGCCATCCAACCCGACAAACGCATCCGTATCTGAAGAGGACTCTCGAGAAGGGTGCAAAATCGAATTCGTATCAATCATCGAAATTCCAGCGATATTTTTACCTCGTTGCGGTGTTAGGGAAATAATCGCATTGCCTCCATTGGCTGAAGGGTTATCGACGAGCACAAACGATCCATCCACACAACGATCAAACCGGACGAAGCGATCAAAATTGCCAATGAATAGGTCGAGCATAGAAGCCTTGCCAAAATGTCTCATCATCCTTTGCCATGCTTCCAGATTGAATTTTAAAAAATTCTCCTTCGTGAGAGAAGAGAGCGTGGTCCCTTTCATCCGATCCATCACAAGCAACGAAAAGGCGGGTGGAGAAAAGGCGGGTTTGAATTTTTTCATGGGGCTAATTAAAACAGAAGCTCTTTTCGGAGACACCGTCTGAATATCAGGCACTGAAAGACCAAAAGCTTCTGCAATTTTTGTACACACTTGCTCTGTCGAAGCATCGAATGGGGTCGTCCATTTGAAGACCATCTTTACGGGAGTTTTCGGGTCTGACAATAAAGCAATACGATCAGGAGACAACACATTTTCTGCTGGCGCGCTTCCAAACATGATAAATCCGCTTCCCTCACATGGAGCAGAGATCCCACCCGCATTTTTAAATGCCCGCAAAACTCTCTCGGGACTTTGTAAAGTCCCTTTCCTGGTAACAGGAAGACCGCTTGATCGTGGATGATCTTGAAAATTACCTGGAAAATTACAATTATTCATATTAACAATCAGTTTTATGAATAATTATAATGAAAAATCAATATAATTAACAGATCTTATTGGAAAAGAAAGACCGCCGGCTCTTTGCCCAGCTCCACCTTTCTTTTCTTCCATTGCTCAACGGACTGTGAAATAACCCGCTCATTTGGAGTCGTGAGATTCACCGCAACACACAGACGCGTAGCGGGTTGCAGCGTTTGGACAAGAAGATCGAGCAGTTTGGCCGATCGGTAGGGCGCCTCGATGAAAATCTGCGACGCTGATTCGGCGCGGGACCGTTTTTCGAGTTCGATGATCTTCCGCTCGAGGTCGGGACCTTCTCGGGGCAGATAGCCGTGAAATGAAAATCGCTGGCCTGAAAGGCCTGAGAGTTGGAGGGCTAGGACAATCGAGCTGGGGCCCGGCAACGCTTGAATCGTTACTCCACGGCTCCGCGCTTGCCAAACGAGATCGGCGCCCGGGTCTGCGAGACACGGTAAGCCGGCGTCGGAAATAAGCCCCCAACACTCCCCTCTCTCCAGCGGCTCGAGCAGCTCACCTAGTGACTGCGTGTGCTCGTTGAGAAGACGAAGGGGCGTTTTCGTCATGTCATCGTGCGATAGAAACCGGCGCAAGTAGCGGCGGGCCGATTTTTCGCTCTCTGCGATAAGCCCCTGAAGCGAGCGAACCGCTTCGCCGATAGCGGGCGCGAGCATCGCCTCATGGGAAAGGCTTTCATCAGGTCTCCGGAAACCCGGTCCTTTAGGGCCGGGTAATTCACATCCAAATTTGGGAGGAGTTCGAAACTCCTCCCAAATCATTCCCCGTCCTTTAGGGCGGGGTTCATCGAGGAGGTTGGGTAAGAGGATGAGTTTACCGGGCATAGGAAACGAGTCTCGCACGAAAGAGATCCAAGAGAGCGCCGTATTGCTGAGAACCGGTTCTCGATTTGAGTTCGATGTCAAAAAGAGCTTCAAGTCCTTTTACAAAATAGGGAAGGCCCAGCTTAGCCGCTTGCGACGTCCGCTTTTCAAGCGTCCGAGGAAAGACCCTGGGCAGAGCCTGTGACCACTCTTCAGAACTCGCGTTTTGCGAGAGGAGCGTCGCGATTTTAAGACCGAGCTGCAATTGCGAGCGGAGCGCGGGGACGAGCGCGTGAAACTCGCTCTCATCGAGCAACCCCTTCCCTTCCCACACTAGATCTTCGGCCGTGTGCCAAATCGTCGAAGTGCGGCTCTCCGCCGAAATGGCGAGCACGTCATTCCGATCGATCACATTCTTATCGCCGACGTAGCAGATCAACTTGTCGAGTTCCGATTCCAGCGTCGAGCTCTCTTTTTCAAGCCGCTCAAACAGGAGAGGAATCACCTCGGGCGTCAAGGTCTTACCCGCGCTCTTGGCTCGCGCTTCGAGTAGCTGTTGTTGCCGCTTCTCTTTTTCCCATGGCTTTTCATCCAACAGGTCGAGAACAACCCCCTCTTTTTCGACCGCCGCCGCAAGGGGCGTCTTTCCCCGAGAGCCCATCAGCAGATATCCAAACGACATGGACGGCAAGGAGAAACTCTTCTTCGGCAATTTTTCTACCTCGTCGAGGACTGCGATCGGCTCTCCGCCAAACAGGCTCGGCGTCTGCAGATGGTCAAAAAACGCCCGTTGATCGAGCCCTTCTCCTGAAAAGCGCTGCAGCGAATGGTCAGGCGTCAAGAGGGGCCGTAAAATCGCCTGAAAGAGCTGCCCCCGCTCAAAGTCATCGGGGACGCAGAGCAAATAGACACGGCTCAGTAAATGAGGGCCCGCGACTTTCAAATGCTTCAAAAAAGCGGCTTCGTTCGAGTAACGCAACTTAGAGCCCCCAGACGAAATCGATTTCTTGTTTAATGTCGGGATGCAAGCTCGCGTGCACCGGGCAGGTCAGCGCTGCTTGCTCCAACTTGGCCCTTTGCTCGGGCGAGAGTGCCAACGGACACCGAATTCGGACCACCAATTTTCCGATCCGTCTCGACGGATGAGCGGCCATCTCCTTCTCCGCCTCAGCGGTCATCCCTTTCAAGTCGATTCCCAGTTTCCGCGCAGCAATGCCCATCAAAGTCAGCATGCAAGAGGCCAACGCCACCGCAACCAAGTCAGTTGGAGAAAAGCTCTCCCCCTTTCCCTGATTGTCTTTAGGCGCATCGGTCACCAGTTCCACCCCGCTCTCATGACGGCATACCGTCCTGAGCTCTCCCTGATAAGTAAAAATTGTCTTTGTCATAAGCTCCTTACAAAGTTCTAATTTAACATTTCAACTGGGGGAAAAAGCAAGGGCAAAAAGCAATGTTGACTTTCTAAAAAATTCGAGTATAATAGGAGCTCAAAAAGAGGATTTATGTCATCAGCAGCAGCCGTATTACACGATGCAGCAGACCAAGCAAAAGAAGTAGTTGCACATCTCGATGCAGAAAGAGGGCATGGAGAAAAGCGATTTATCAGCAACATGCAAATCTGGAAAATCATCTTGATTACTACCTCCTGGCTGATGTTCACAGCTCTTCTCCTTCCTGGCCTTGCAGGCTATGAAATTTTTTGCCTCGCTTCCAATGCTCAAAAGATTGCTGAAAACACCACACAAAGCATTTGGACCGCCTTTTCACCAAACAAGTTTCAAACAGAGATCACTAAAAATAGTTTGATTGTGAAGTCGCTCTGCAAAATCTTCGATAGCTTTCCTTCAAAACTTCAATCGACGATGAACCGAATGATCGGCTCCGAGTCCTTTTGGCCCCTATGATATTTTTCCGAAGAAAAAAGAAACCTGAACCGCCTCCCCCCCCTCCTAAGAAGGAGAAAAAACAGGAGCATTCCCTCCAGGAAATCGTCCAGGAGAAAGTGCTGACTGCCGAAGGGTGGCTCAGACGAGCCTCAACTCAGTTTAAAAAGCAGAAGTAACAGTCGCCGGTTTTGGCTGTTGCACTGTCAGCAATTCTTTCGCTAATTTCCGATAGTCATGAGAACCGTTGCACAAAGGATCATATTCGATGATCGGCTTGACGTGCAAAGGCGCTTCCGCCAGTCGAATGTTTTCCCGAATCACTGATTGAAAGACCTTCCCTTCAAAACGGTTGCGCAATTGATCCAACACCTCTTGCGAATGCTTTGTCCGGTAATCAACGCGACAGGGCAAAATCCCTGCAATCTCCAGCGTTGGATTGAGCCGCTGCTTAACTACACCGATCGTCTTAAGCAACTGTACGAGTCCATGCAACGCCATCACATGCGCCTCCACAGGGATCAACACCTCGCTCGCAATCGTCAATGCGTTCAATGACAAAATCCCCAACGTCGGAGGGCAATCCATCAACAGAAAGTCATACGGCTTTTCTGGCATGTTGTGGAACTTGTCCTTCAAAATGCTCTCAGCCGCCACCTCATTAGCGAGCGCTTTCTCCACTCCTGCCAACAGTGGCGAGGACGGAATCAAGGACAGCCGCTCTACCGACGTCGCCTCAATCACCTCTTCCATCCGGGTCCCATCAGTAAAAACGTCGTAGAGCCCCTTGCCCTTCTCCTTGAAGCCATACCACAACGAAGCTGACGCCTGCGGGTCCAAATCGATCAAGAGCACCCGCTGCCCTGCCTCGGCCAAGGTCGCCGCCAAATTCACCGATGTGGTGGTCTTCCCCGACCCGCCCTTTTGATTCACAATTGCAATCGTCCGCATAGACACCCCCGTTCCAGGATCTTATATCTGAAGGCCTTTCCGTCGACAAGAAAAAAAATTTATTAACTCGTGAAGGATCTACATAGTAAATAATGCCTTTTCGTGGTATAAAAGAGGCCTCAAATTAAGGAGCATTATGTTAGGAATTGACCTTCGAGGAAAACGGGCTTTTGTCGCTGGAATTGGCGATGATAATGGGTTTGGCTGGGCCATTGCTAAGGCGTTGGCGGAAGCAGGCGCAGAAGTGCTCGTCGGTACCTGGGCTCCGATTCTGAAAATCTTCAAGATGTCGCTCACCAATGGCAAGTTCGACGAATCGCGCAAGCTGTCGAATGGCCAAATGCTCGAATTCGCAAAGATCTATCCCCTCGATGCCGTCTTTGACAAGATGGAAGATGTGCCGCAAGAAGTGAGAGAAAACAAGCGCTATGTTGAACTATCGGGCTACACGATTTCCGACGTCGCAAAGCAAGTCGCCGCTGATTACGGACAAATCGACATCTTGGTCCATAGCCTAGCCAATGGCCCAGAAGTGACGAAAAACCTCCTCGACACTTCGCGCAACGGATACCTAGCTGCTATTAGCTCATCCACTTACTCATTCATCAGCATGCTCGCCCACTTTGGCCCCATCATGGCTCCCGGCGGAGCTGCTCTCTCCCTCACTTACATCGCCTCTGAGCGCGCAGTCCCCGGTTACGGCGGCGGCATGAGCTCAGCAAAAGCCGCTCTTGAAAGCGACGTCCGCACCCTCGCTTGGGAAGCGGGACGCAAGTGGAATTTGCGCGTCAACGCCATTTCGGCGGGCGCTTATCGAAGTAGAGCTGCGAGAGCCATCGGCATGATCGACGACATGATCGCCTATTCAAAAGCCAACGCGCCGCTCACTAAAGATCTCCACGGCGAAGAGATCGGCAGTACCGCTGCCTTCCTCCTCTCCCCTCTCGCTTCGGCAATCACCGGCACGGTTCTCTATGTCGATAACGGCATGCACGCGATGGGCCTCGCTGTCGATAGCCAAGCGCTGCAGAAAAACCCCACCTACTCAACTCCCGCTTCCGTCTAATTAGAGAATTAGAAAAGTCGCGAAGCTCGGTGGGTTAAAAATTGGCAACGTCAAGATCTTTTATGTTTACTTGAAATAAAGCGGGCTTCTTATGCTCTGACCTAGAGTGAATAAGAAGGTCTGGACGAATTTCTTTGTAAATGCGGATCAATTCGCTATCTTTAAAGCGTTCACATAGAAATAAGCGAATATAAGGTTCTTGAGCAGGGCTGAGCCGCGATTGCTCTTTCTCCCATTTCACTACAGCGGCATGAGACACTCCCAGCTTTTTCCCAAATTCTGTAGTCGACATTTCTAGAAACTTTCGCATGAATCGCAATTCTTTGCCCGTCAATGGATGTGGTTTGTGAATCAATCCCTGAAATACAAAGCGCTGGAGAGCTGCTAGGTTGATATCAATCACCCATTCTCCCATGATTTTTTTCATGGGGCAATCAATGAGCTCAACGGGGAAGCCGAGTCCTTCGTATATGAATGTTTCTTTTTTTTTCTCAGTCTTTTCCATTATTTCCCCTTTTGTAACTTAATCACAGTTATGATCATCATTTTTTCCCACGGGAATGAAACGATAACTCTCACTGCTTCTAAGTCCTCTGATTTCCCTCTAATCGCATATTTCCAAACCTGAAATTTGTTATCAAATCCTGTTTTTTCTTCTTCATGTCTTCCAGTTCTTAGTATGTGGAGGGTATCCTACAAGTCGATCCCATCGCTTTTCTGCTCTTCAGCTGCATGCCTCGTCAATACATAAGTCTCATTTTCGATGTGTCTTATGATCTCTTTTTTAAGGGTCGCTTCATTCCAATACCCGCTTTCTTTCATTCGACCTCTTCTAAAATACAGAATTGTAACATATTCACAATTTAATGGACACCAGGAAACTTTAAGTGTCTAATTATAAATTACTTAGTATTTTTTAGAAATTCTCACAGAGATTCGACAGGCTGTAGAGCGGCGAAGCGTGCGAAGGCCGATTTTCCAATCGCATGATTCATATTGAGCTGCTGTTGATTGGCACGGCCGATTGCCGCGGAGCACGTGTCCACAAAAGTCTCCCTGCCCTTCCAGAAGAGTAAACGTCAGCGCAAAATCTCCCAAGCTAATCTCTTGGCCAAAAGTGAACACAGTCCCCTTTTTTCCATCGATCGAATAGGTAAGGCGGGCGTCGCAGTAAAGAGCTACTTCAAAAGGATCTTCATCCACTTCCAGCGGTAACTCAACGACGGTTTCCCAGCCGGTGGAGCTGATGGTGGCATGATTTGTCGGCAAGACGAGACTGTGCAACTCTTGTCCCCACAAAAGACGAAATGCGTGTTCATAAGCGCTATTGGCGTCGGAGGAAGGCGCTACAGTAAGGGCAAATGTCTCTTCGGAAATGAGATGCCAGCCAGGAACGTCGGGGGGATCGAACTCCAGAGTTTGAAGGGCACTGAGCTGAAGTTGGGAAGGGTGATCGTTAACGGAGCGAGGAGAAGGGGTCATCCACTCGAGGAAGGTGGCGGCTGGCTCGAAGTGATCTTGCGCATCGCCATAAGTCGGACCGAGATAGGCTTGCAGATCGGGGTGGAAAAAAGAAGTGCGTGGCGTTTCGAGGAATTGAAGGCTGATCCAGTATTCCCACCAGTCGGTAGGAGAAAAATGAGAGGTGTCGAGAGGTTCAGCGGGAAGACGAGCGCAAACGCGATAGCGAAACTCCCAGATGGGAGAGAGTGTGCGGCGAGCCGCAAAGGCGAACATGTTCTGGAGAGAGGTTTCGAGCTTGGCTTTGAGCTCAGGGCCAAGGACGGAAGAAAAGTCGTTGAGAAGGCGGAGCCAGAGAGGCGCTAGCTTGAGGCCTAGGTGGGGGTCATAGCATCGGGGAAAATCGTGGAGGTAGATGGGGAAATTTCCCTCGGAAGTTTGGAAAGCGAGAAGCCGGTCGAGCAGGTCCTTCCCTTCGAGGATTGTCTCTGCTTTTTTCTGCGCGAAGAGGGAGAGGATAAAACAGCCATTCTCATAAAGCGGAATGGTGTCTTTGACCTCGTCATTGCCGCGAAAAAAGTGGACAAAACCGGTACGGGGGCTTTGTCTCTTGCGCGCCGCAGCAAGGGCAAGATCGACGGGGCGGAGAGTCCGCTTGAGATCACAGATGATGGTCATGAAACACCATTTTTAATGCGCGGATAATCCCCTGCTCAGCCGTCGGCGGAGCAATGAAATCGGCCCGTTCGTGGAGAGAAGCGGGCGCATGGGGCATCGCGATTTTCACATCGGCGACGTCGAAAAGACTGAGATCATTTTCATCATCCCCAGCGGCAATGACAAGACCGCTCTTGCCATACCGGTGGAGAAGCTCGGCCAAGCCGAGTCCCTTGGAAGCGGTTCGATCGGTGACGAGAAGAAGATCCATCGCGTCATCATAAGGGTCACGAATGTGAGCGACGTTGAAGGCCTGGGTGGCTCGGAGTCGATCGGCAATCTGCGTGAGCTGATGGGTGAACCCAAAACACTTGACGAGGGGAAATGCGCCAATCTCAGCGTCCTTGAATTCGGTCACTTCACGCCAGCTCTCCTTTTGCCGCTTTTGAAGGTCGGAGAGGTAGATGAGTTCATCGGCTGAAAACCGGTGAGGCCGGTAGTAACAAAAATCGCCCTTCTCAAAGCCAGCGTAGATGAGGAAATCGCTCTCAATCCCCTCGTAAGCGGCTTCGATCAGGGGGAGTTTAGAGGGGTCGATATAGCGGGTGAAAAGGGGCTCTTTGTCTGGCATTTGGAGGGCAGCGGAGCCATTTTGAGCCAGAAAAGAATAGGGAAAATCGAACTCACCGAGCGCCATCGAGGCAAACGCATAGGGGCGCCCTGTCGCCAAGACGAGTTTCCACCCTTCGCTAGTGATCTTTCGCAAAAAAGAGACCACCTCGTCGGGCACCTTGTATTTATCCAGTGTAATCGTCCCGTCGATGTCGAGCGCTATCCAGCCTTTCATAAGCAAAAGAGCTTACCAATTTTTCAAAAAAAAATCGATGAAAAGATTTTTTTCTTGTGAAAATTCAAACCGGATATTATGATCCTTTCAAAAATTTTTGATAAACCTATTGTTTGCAGTGGTTCAAGCCACTCAAACAGTCAAACAAAAAGAGGTAATATGGCGTGTGTTGCCAACTGCTACAACAAAATTCATAATGGTTTTTATAATGCTGTTTCGACAGTCCCGGCTCTTTCTCATGTCAAAGGGTGGATGCAAATCAATTCCGATGACCCTCTCGCCGCAAAGGTATGGAAAGTCGCTGCAACCGTCTTTACTCTCTTCGTTGGAGCTGCTCTATTCGCCGGCGTCTGCAGCGTCCTCAAGACCGTCGTTCAATGGTGTGCTACAGGAAGAGTCGAAAAAAAAGCTGAGATCGACCAAGATGATCTAGACCAAATCGAAGAGGATGAGATTTCTGGAATGGAAGATCAAGTCACAGGGCTTGAACAGCAAGTCAAGGGACTCAAGGAAGAAAATCAAAGCCTCACAAACCGGGTCGCTACGCTCGCGCAAAAAAAAATCGATCAGCAAAGCACAATCGATTCACTCAAAGGAAAAATTTCTTCTCAAGAAAATGTGATTCGAAATGTGACAGCACAAAATAGCGAGTTTGCAGGACAACTCACAACAACTCAAAAGACACTGAGAAAAAAAGAACATCAATTGGAAAACGTCACTTCTGACTTGAATCAATTGAAAGCGGAAATCGCGAAAGAAGATGCGATCGCAAAGCAAGCAACTCAAGACGCAGGCAACCTGGTACAAGACCCTAGCGCTGGGGAAGCAAAAAGGGCTGTAGGCCAATAATCCTTTGTACTGAATAAACCCGTGGGATTTTTCTCACGGGTTTTTTCCTTTTGTGATATTCTCCCATGCATATGTTTCATTTGCTTGCCGATGAGCTTTTGCTCGATACTTCCCCCGCTGTTCCAGCGCCGCCTGTTGACTATGCAGCTGCAATGGCCAAAATGTGCCTAACCCTTCTTGCGCTCCTCGCCTTGATGGGGGTCACCTTCTGGTTTCTTCGAAAGCTGATGCAGCAACGGATGCAGCGAGGCAATGCCAATCAAACGATCCGGATCCTGGAAAAAAGAATGATCAGCACCAAGACAATGCTCTACTTAGTCGAACTGGAAGGGCAAAAGATCTTACTGGCTGAATCGCACCTCGAAGTGCGAAGAATCCATGGGCTTGGGGAACCGAGTCAGTCGTGAACGTTTGCGTTTGCGCTTGCGTTCCCGGATTGTTTCCATGTAACGAATCACGGCTCGGAAACGCAAACGCAAACGTTCACGGAAGGTTTTTACGAATGTAGGGAATCAACTTGAACAATGAGGTGTTTGGCGGTTCCGCCGACCACCACGACGTTCGTCCCCTTTTCAATCGATCCATTTTGGCAGCGAGCTTCAAAGACTTGATCGTCGATGAAGATATGCCCAAGAGGAGCTAAATCTGTCGCCGTCGTCGCTCGTTTGCCAATCATTTCTTTCAAGTTCACATCGCGATTCTTTGCCACGGAGCCCACTTTCCATTGGGCAAATTTCACCACGACATAGACACCGCCCGAGAGGGCAATCAAATATGCGACGAGCACTGGGATGCTCGGCTTGATCATGTGGAACATGAAGATGCTAGCAAGGAGGAGGATTCCTCCGCCAATAGCCATGATCGCGCTCGGGAGGAAAAACTCGAGATAAATGAGGAAGAGGCCTACCAGGGCCAACGCCCAGACAAAAAACATAAATTCCTCTCTTAAATTCAGTATAGTCTTCTGCTTGTTTTAAAAGCAAAGCGTCAAAAATCTCCTCACCACAGAGAAAAAATTAATAACCGCGAAACGCGGTAAAAAATTCACCACTGAGCTGCGGAAGCACAAAAAAGTTCCGGGGGATCTTTTTTGTACGGAGCAGGAGGCGGCGAAACGCCGCAAAAAAGAGAGAATCTTTTTCTCTTGCCGCGCTTCGCGGCCTCAGCGGTCTCAGTGCTTTCAGTGGTGCAATTTTGGCCGCTCTCGCGGCTTTTTCTATTTCTCAGTGGTTAAATAATCAGCGATCACGCGAGCGGTGTAGTCGAGATGGACATCGGTGTGGGCGGCGGAGACAAACCACGCCTCTTGAGAGGCGGGAGGGATGTAAATCCCGCGGTCGAAAAGGTGGCGGAAGAAGTGGGCAAAACGCTCTTCATCGAGCTGCTCTTTGGACCTTACTTGCGAGACGCCAAAAAAGAGGGTGAGCATGGAGCCGCACCGCTGAAGGCAGGCTGTGAGTTTGGTGTAAGCCAAAGCCTCTTCGATGGGGCGGGCAAGGTGGAGAGTTTTTTGCTCGAGCCGTTCGTAGAAGGTGGGATCGTTCGCAACTTGGAGAATCGTTTCAAGGCCCGCTCGCATAGCGACCGAATTACCTGAGAGGGTCCCCGCTTGGTAGACTTGACCGAGCGGAGCGAGGGCATCCATGATCGGCGCCTTGCCGCCGACGGCCGCTGCAGGAAACCCGCCGCCGATAATTTTGCCGAGGCAAGTGAGATCGGGATCGATCGAATAAAGTCCTTGAGCGCCGGTGAGACCGACCCGAAAGCCGGTGATCACTTCGTCGAAAATGAGGAGAGCGCCTACTTTCGCCGTCTCTTCGCGTAGAGACTCAAGAAACCCTTCGAGAGGAGGGACGACGCCCATGTTGCCGGCGATCGGCTCGACGATCACCGCCGCGACCTGCTTGGCCACTGGGCTGCGGAAGAATGTGCGGAGAGCGACGAAGTCGTTGAAGGGGAGGCAAATCGTGTCAGCGATGAGGTTAGAATGGACTCCTTTCGAAGTGGCGATCGGATTGAGGAACGAGACGCCGGAGCCAGCTTGCACGAGAAGTGAGTCGCTGTGTCCGTGGTAATGGCCGATGAATTTGACAATTTTGGACCGTCCCGTATAACCGCGGGCAAGCCGAAGGGCTGTCATGGTCGCTTCAGTGCCGGAGGAGACGAAGCGGATCTTTTCAAGCGAAGGGATGAGAGAAACGAGTTTCGAAGCAAACGTCTCTTCGATGGCTGTCGCAATCCCAAACGAGGAACCTTTGGCGATTTGCTCTTGCGCAGCTCGCACAATCGTCGGGTGAGCGTGGCCCAAAATAAGCGGTCCCCAACTGCAGCAGTAATCGATGTATTCTTTCCCGTCGACATCGCGAATCGTATCGCCAAATCCCGACTCGACGATGAGCGGCGTGAGACCAAGACCTTTGAAGCTTCGAACCGGGGAATTAACGCCGCCGGGAATCACCTTGCACGATCTTGCAAAAATCGCTTCAGTTGCACTTCGCATGCCAAATAGGGTAATCTGATCACAAGTTTTCGACAAGAATTTTTTGATCGGGCACAGTGGTGAAGATGCGACACACATTGGCTCTTCTCTTTTTTCCAGCGTTCCTCTCTGCATTGACGTACGATGTAACGTTTTTGGGGCTGGATGATTCTGCCTGCGTCAAAGCGCTCAAAAACACCTCCGACCTCGTCTTGTTGCAAGATCGTCCGCCTGCTTCAGTCAACGGACTTCGCTACCGCGCTGAATCCGATTTGCCAGGGCTTCTCCGCGTTCTCCAAGCCTACGCCTATTACGACGCCTCTGTAACCTACGACATCGCTTCTGAGAACGACCGAGCAAATGTCTACCTGCTCATTCGGCCAGGCCAGCAATACACCCTCGCCTCGTACCAAGTATTCCACGGGACATGCAAAGAACCGGCCAACATCACCGGCTGCTTCCCCTTTTCTCCCGAGCGTCTTGGCCTTCAAATCAATAAACCGCCTCTTTCCTTCGACATCGTCAACGCTGAATTCCAGGTGCTCACAGAACTCTCCCGCTGCGGCTATCCACTCGCTTCGATCGAAAAGCGAAAAGTAGAAGTTGATCTCGCGAAAAAAGAAGTGAGTGCTGCCGTCTGTATCGAGGAGGGGCCTCAAGCGAAATTTGGTCCGACGAAGATGCATGGCCTCGAACACATCCATCCTCGCTACATCGAGCGGCGAATCGCCTGGAAAGAGGGAACGATCTACGACTCCGATCTCGTGGAAGAGACGCAAAAACGGCTCCTCAAAACAGGTCTCTTTACCTCAGCGATGGTGACGCACGACCAAGAGATCGACACGATCGGCGAACTGCCGATGACCATGCGCCTCACCGAGGCTAAACACAGACAACTCACACTGGGCGTGTTCTACGGCACGGTCGATGGCTTTGGCGGCTCGTTTGCATGGACCCACCGCAATTTGCGCGGAATGGGAGAGATTCTCACCATCGACGGCCAATTCTCTCAGTGGTGGCTCCTTGGGAAAATCACCTTCAAAAAACCCGACTTCCTCATCCCCGACCAAGCGTACCGAGCTCTTGCCGCCGTCTATCGAGAGAGCATCAACCCTTACGTCGCTTTTTCATATCGCTTTGCCAACTACGTCGAACGCCCCTTCAACACCAAAGACTCCTTTTCAGTCGGCCTTAAAATCGACCACATCCACGTCTTTGACAGTGCGACCAATGGCACCTACCTCCTGATCGGCCTCCCCGTCTTCGTCAAGCACGACAAATCGGATAGCGTCCTCGATCCCACAAGAGGTTACTCGCTGATCTACTCGATCACTCCTTACCAATCGATGTTTCACAGCAACCAACACTTCTTCAAACAGCGCTTCACCGCAACCTGGTATCTCCCCGTCACTTCTAGCCGTGTTCTCGTCCTCGCCTTTCGCGCCCAATTCGGCTCGATTGCTGCTGCACACCAAGCGAACGTGCCACTTCCCAAACTCTTCCTCGGCGGTTCCGAAAACGAACTCCGCGGCTATCGCTACAAAACGGTGAGCCCGCTCAACAGCAATAATGAACCTCTCGGCGGCAGATCAGCGATCTACTTCTCGTTTGAACCTCGCATCCGTTTTTCGAAGACGATCGGCGTCGTCCCGTTTGCCGATTTTGGCACTGTCACTTCAGAGCAGTTTCCGCAATTCAACACCAAGTGGTATAAGTCGGTCGGCGTTGGAGTTCGGTACTTCGCCTTCTTCGGCCCCCTTCGCTTCGACGTCGGCTTCCCGCTCGATCGGAGAAAAGGGATCGACGAATGGTATAGAATCTATGCAACCGTGGGGCAGACATTCTAATGAAAAAGCTAGGCTTTCTTCTCCTCTCTCTCTTCGTCCTCTTCGGAATCGCGATCGGGTTCCTCGAAAGCCCCATCGGCCGCAGATTCGCGCAAACGCTTTTGATCAACCAATTGCAAAACTCAGGCCTCTCCATCGAGATCGGTGCGATCGAAGGAACGCTTCCCACCTCACTCGACTTCAAACGAGTTCACCTTCAGGGCGGCCCCATCCCCGAAATGACCATCGACACACTCCACATCGAACTTTCTCTTTCCCACCTCCTCCGCCGACAGATTTTTTTCAACACCATCACCGCCGACGGCGTCCACTTCGGAGAATCTCCTTCCTCACAAACATTCACCTTCACCGAGCTCTCCTTTTCAGTCCAAGGAACGCCCGACGCTTATAGCGGAACCTTCCAGGGGGAATTTTTTCCCACCGACATTCCCCTCCCCTCTATCCTCCAACATCCCTGGAGCTTCGAAGGAACTCTTGATAAACGGCAAAACGAGCCTCTCCACCTCCACGACCTCGTGGTCAAAAGCGATCGCTTCAAGGTGCATGCCACAGCTGAGCTCGATTCATCGTATCGCTTTGCCTACGCTCACGCTGAAATCGAAAGCCATCCTCTCTCAGCAGTCGCCGATTTTGTAAATACAGACGACGGAATTGAAGCGAACGCCACCTGGCATATCCCCTCGCTAAATGTCCACGATCTCTCCATCCAAGAAGCCAAAGGAAATATCCGCGGCCTTTTCCACCGAAATGCCTTCACGGGCGATGCGACCGCTTCTGCCGAAGCGCTCAGTGAAACATGGCAACTCCGAACAGGGATCGCTTACCGGACCGGTGGCTCTCTTACCCTCGATCCTCTCCAACTCGACTCTCCCCTTCTCGATCTCCGCGGGGAACTCGCCCTCCAACCCGACGGCCTCTGGGTCGGCAAGCTCTCTGCCGAAAACGGCAACTTTCAAGCCCTCCGACGATGGAGACCCTCGCTCGATCTCTACGGCATCGCGCGCATCGATGCCTCGCTAGACGCCACTCCCGAAGGACAATCGGTCCAAGCAACCATTGATGCAAAAGAGTTTTACTGGAAAGAGGCCTATGCAAGAGAAGCTTCTCTTTGCATCCATTGGCTGCCTGAGCAAAAAGCAAACCTCATCCTCTCTGTAAACAGCGCTAAATGGGAAGAGATCACCCTCCATTGCGGCTTTTTGAGCGCAGCGACAGACGGCCCCTTCCATTTAACGATGGACGGAACGCTCCGCGATCCCGTCTTCCTCGATATCGATGGAGACTTTCGTTACCGAGAAAATGAACTCCTCCTCGCCCTCGATCAAGCGAACGGCGAAGTGCTCCACCACCAGCTTCTCTTAACCACACCCGCTCTCTTTCGCAAAAGTGAAAAAGAAACGACAATCGAAGGACTCAACCTCTCGCTCGATGACGCCACCTTTTCTCTCTCCCTCCACGTAACACCAGGAGAAGGAGATGCTCGCCTCGCCATGCAAAAATTTCCCCTCGATCTCCTCTCGCTCAATCCACTCCAAGTCTCTGTCGGAGGAACCCTCACCCTCGACGCTGAACTCCACGAAAAAAATCACCAAACCAGTGGCCACTTCAAAGCCTCCACCGAGCACGTCGAAGTAGATGCTGAAGAACCGCTCACGGCCTATGGCCTCTTTGAAGGGACCCTCGACCAACAACAACTCCACGCCAAAGGAAACCTCCTCCTGCGCGAGCGCCCTCTTCTCACATTCGATACTTCGCTCCCCTTTTCCATCGAACTCAACTCTTTTTCGGCCACTCCTCTCCTCGATGCCGCCGCCTCTGGCCACCTCATTTTTCAAGGAGGCCTTCAAGAGATCCTCGACTTCGTCGACCTCGGCACCCACCGCTTCACCGGCGATTGCACGGCCGACCTGACTCTCCACAACACCTTGGGCGAGCCCCGCGTCGAAGGCTATGTCCGCCTCGATAACGGCTCCTACGAAAATTACCTCACCGGCACCGAACTCACCTGTCTCCAAGCCGACTTCGATGCTCAATACGACCGTCTCCACCTCCGCTCCCTCACCGGCTACGACGCCCGCCGCAAAGGAACTCTCTCTGGCACCGGCTCCATTCACCTCTCTCCCCGCGAATCATTCCCCTTCCACTTCGATCTCCTTTTCTCAGAACTCAGCCTTCTCCAAATCGACCTCATCTCCACCACAGCTGAAGGCAGCATCGCCATCGACGGCAATTGGAAAGAGGCCACCGCCCGCGGAAATCTCCAAATCCAGCAAAGCGAAGTTTCGATCCCCGAGAAACTCCCTCGCCCACTCCCAGACCTCAAAGTCATCTACAAAAATGCCCCCAAACCGGCCCCTCACTTCCAGAAAAAAAAGACGATCAACTATCCCCTCCATCTCGATCTCCGCGTCCAAGCCCCTAGTTCCGTCTTCATTCAGGGCCGCGGCCTCAACTCCGAGTGGAAAGGCGACTTTGCCCTCGCCGGTACCTTTACCTCGCCCCAAGCGCTCGGCAAACTCGAACTCCTCAATGGCGACTTCCTCTTTTCGAGCCGTGCCTTTCACCTCACTGAAGGAGCCCTCTCTTTCAGCGGAAAAGAACACGAGATGCCCCACCTCAACATCGCCGGCAGTATGGAAGAGCATGGGATCTCCATCACGGTGCGCCTCCACGGCCCCCTCAACCGCCCCCAAATCACCTTCCACTCCATACCTGCCCTACCGTTGAGCAGCATCCTCTCCTATCTCCTCTTTGGCCAAGACCTCTCAGAAATCACCGCCTTCCAAGCCGTCCAGCTCGCCAGCTCCGTCAGCACCCTCTCCGGCCAAAGCCCCGACCTCCTCGAAGCGACCCGAAAATCGCTCGGCATCGACCGGCTCCGCATCATTTCCACCCCCAGCGGCGTCGATAAAGAGGGCGAAACAGTTTCCATCCAAGTGGGCAAGTACGTTGCCCGCGGCGTCATCGTCTCTGTCAGCCAAGGTGCAGAAAACAGCAGCACCAACATCAGCATCGAAGTCGACCTCACCCACGGCTTCACCTTCCTCGCCGAAACCGACCAGCTCCAAGAGCAAGGAAAATTCGGCTTCAAGTGGATCCTGAACTACTAAGCCACTCTTTTTTATTTTAATGTTTTTTCAAAAATTCCATTGCGCTATCTTAGTTTTCCAAAATAAAAAAGGCCCTCATATGATACATATAGCCCCTCCCACAGTTTGCGAATTTTTCAAGTCCTCTTATTATTTAAATACGCATCTACCACCCGTCGATTTGAGCGATAAAGAGCTGTCTAAACAGTTGCTCGACAAAGAAGATCCAGTAACGGCTGCCCGTGCCCAACAAGTCATCTCATCTCCAGAAGTACAAAAAGCTCTTTCGGAGACCTTTACTTATACTCCAGAAGGAATGGCAGAGAGAAATGAAGTTCTCCAACGACACGGATTTACACTACTTAGCTCAAAGCCAAATATGCAAACAGGCGAATCACTTCCTTTCTATAGCGTTGTCGAGCATCCCAACCTTCCCGGCTGGGTGATCAAATCTGGAGCGACGAGAATTCCAAAAGACCAATTTATCCTTGGCCCCGGCAATGATCGGAATGAAATGGCCCACTTCACAGAAAATGAAAGCCTTCTCAGACTAGAAATGGCCCAACGAGTTTTGGCCATTGCTCAAAAGGTTCAAATTGAAGTAGTCGTTCCAAAGAAAAAACTGGTTGCATATGCCAATACAGAGAGGGGCAGCGAGCCAAGTAGAAAGTATTGTGTTCTCTGTCAAAAAGTAGATATTTTAAGCACCGAGATAACTGTTCAAACCATTCAAAACATGCCTCCAGAGCAACAAAAAGAGACAGCCAAAAAAATATCGACGATCGTGCAAAAGGCTGGGCTTGTCGATGCCTCTTTTGACAATATTCGTCTGACAAGAGAGGGAAAACTCGCTTTCATTGACACCGAACCAGGCGGACTTATGGCCGCAAAAAAACCAGGCTGCTACCATCGCCTTTTCCCTCCCAAAGGCTCCAGCGTGGAAAAATGCGCTAGAATCGGTTTGTACACTCTCATCACCCACACATCAAAAGCAGCAAGAAGCGGCATTCGCGGTGACCTAAGTTGCGAACCAGGTTTAGAGGCCTTTCGTGCTGAAGTAGAAAAAAATTACAAACCAATTGCCTCTCCCAAATTTTCGAAAGCAAAAATTGCTCTAAGCATCGTGAGTCTAGCTTTGATTCCCATCGTGAATCTCATCATTGCGGTAGTAAAAAAAATTTTCACTGTATGTATCGTGATCAAACTACACTTCGCGAATCAAGCATTTCAACAAGAACAATGGAGGGCAAACCGACTAAATCCAAATCTTGAAAGTGAACATCAGAAAAAAACCGCTTCCCTTGCCAACCGATTTTTTGCAGCAGTCGAAGGGGTTCCTTATAGGAGTCCAGTTCCAAACTTGGCTTAGCGCTTTAGTTTGGGTCGATGACGTTTTAAGACGGCCAAGCCAAGTCCGACGATTCTGGAAGCCTGGAAGGAGAAAAAGCGGCAGCGCTGGTCCCAATCCACTGCCTTCCAGGCATTGGTTAGGCGGGAAAAGTCGCCGCTCATGGCGCATTGGAGGTGGATTTAGAAAAAAATCGGGCGACTGCGCTTCTCTTTTACGTGTTTAGAACCAAAAAGTTGCGATCTGTGAATTTATTTTTTCCAGAAGAGAGGTCTATCCACGGTATTTCATAGCAACTATGTCTTCGCTTGTCTCTATATCCATCAAATTACTTAATTTCATATTTGTAATTTTATTCTTTTTTAAAACGTTTGCTGCTTTGCTTGAAATAATTATTCCAAAATAGTCCTTCGGAAGAAAAAAATCGCTATCATCCCACTTGTCAATCCCAACATAAAGTCCTTTATAAAATTTTCGAAAAGGGGCTGTTGGAGAGCGCTGTTTTTTGATAATCTCACATTTACTATAATCAATTTCCCCGCAACGGCCTATAACTGAAAATCCTGAATAACCTGTAATTTTTTGGTCTTTTTCATCCAACAGAGTAATTGGAAATGTCTTCCATCCAGTTAGATTACTCTGTGTTAAAATTGACTTCATTCGATCGGAAATTAAGTATAAGCTAACCCATCCCGTATCTAATATGTCACACAGCTTTTTTCCTTTTGCATGTTTAAATATAACTGGGAAATGAATTTCTTCATATTCCCCCAATATAAGTCGGTGATGATCTGCAATTCCCTCTCCTGGCACATTATCCAGTTCAATAGCATAAGCTTGAAATGTCGAGCTTAGAAGCTTACTATCAAAGGAATAAAAATTCTGATTACTCATTTTTATTTAATAATTTGTTAAAAAACCATAATCTTCAGACAATTGATAACCTTTTTTTAAAATCGCATTGCCATCAGGATTTGCTTTCAAAAAGCTTTCCCATTCTCTATTATAGTTACTCCAATTCGCTCTATGGGTAGTCTTTTCCCACCAACTCAGATACTTAGCATCGTCTATCATTATTCCCTTTTTGAAAAATACCTTTCTAAAGGCCTGCGGAAATACATGATGAGCCTCTGCTGCTTTTCCTGGGTCAAAGCCAGTATAGCGGATTAAATTCTTTCTGTAATCAGTTGTAACTTTTACCGTCTTAGCAGAAACGTTTCTCGATATCTCATTGAGAAAATGTTGTCTTGCTCCGCTTGTTTCCAG
>JAGWKU010000115.1 GCA_028873375.1 Verrucomicrobiota bacterium | reverse complement strand
TGTGATTCAACAATTTTTTCTGGCGGCCATAGAGAGGGGGAAACACCTGATCCCATCCCGAACTCAGCAGTTAAGACCCTCGTCGCCGATGGTACTCACCACAAGAGGTGGGGAGAGTAGGTAGCCGCCAGTTTTTTCTTCGCCCTAGTTAAACGACTAGGGCTTTTTTATTTGTATATAACTCAGATTTAAGTCACTCTCCCCTTTTTCTCTGTTTTTTTAGCGCCTTGACTTTCAGCCTGTTACAAAATTGTTATAAATTTTTATTTACAAAATAGCGCGCGCATTCTTATGAGTGGAGGAAAGGGACTCAACGGAAGGAGTGCGCCCAATGAAAAACTCTCATCTATTAGAAATGGTCGTAGCCATTTTGCTCATCGTCGGAGGCTTGAACTGGGGTCTAATTGGCCTGTTCAGATTCGACCTGGTGACTTCGGTATTTGGCGAAATGATCGCTCATATCGTATTCGTATTAGTTGGCTTATCAGCTCTCTATCGCATCGCGATGTGGCTGAAGTCTAAGTCAGCTCGATAATTTTTGTGCCCCAGTCGAGTGTTCCTCATTGGGGCTTTTCCTTTGAAGGCAGTTTTGCAATTGGCTTCATTTTCAAGAAAATTCTAGCGTTCTTCCTTTTCTTAAGATAGCATTAATCATTTCTTGAGAAATAGGTACTTATGTGTCTTCCCATTGAAAGGGTAGAATACCATCAAATCCAAGAAGCTCCCCGATCTTCTTTTTGTAATCGTCTGAGCGATCGGGTCGGTCGATTGTTTCGCTCGGCTCAAGGTTCTTGGAACAGGGGGAAAGAACGTTGCGGTTCTTTGGGAGAGCGGACAGTCTCCTTTAGCAGGTGGATGTACTCCTTTTTTCCTTCTGTTCCTTCAGATGTGAAAAGGGGAGGAGAGTTGGCTCTTTGCGGAGCGTCGACCGTCATGGGAGGAGTGTATGGAGTTCTCAGTGTTTATACGGGAGCTGTCAATGGTGACTGGGAGCCTCTTTCTCAGGGAGTAATCATTCTCTACATCGCTGGCAATTGCATTGCGATCTCGATCTATCGACTCAAACAGATTTCAGAAGAGACGACCATTTACCAAATTCCGGGAATTGTTTTGGGTACTTTGGTAGGCACCCTTTCGGGTACGTACATGGGCTATTTCGCCTGGGGAGAGACGCCAAAGGAAGAAAATCCGTGGAAAGGTTTTGCGGCCGGCACTGCTCTTACAGCTCTCAGCACCCTCTCCAGCCTGCCGATCGGTGGAGTCACTGTTCTTTTGCATAAAAATCTTGTCTTTCTTTTGAAGAGGGGGATTTGCTGCTCTTGCTGCTGTTGCTGCAAAAAACCGCGCAAGGGAAGCGTTGAGCTAGGCGAACAAGTCCCGCCAGAAACTATGGCTTAGCAACCGCTACCGATTCTGGCTTGCGGATGTACCCTTGACGCAGCTCTGCACTGTAGACTAACCAGAGGCCTACCGAAATGATCCCTGTAGAAAGGAAAATGGAAGGAGAAAGGGGTTCTCCGAGGAAGAGCCAACTGTTCAGCGAGGCGAAAATGGGGCTGAGGAGTCCCATGAAGGAGAGAAAGGTGGCAGTGAATCGCTTGAGCATCATGCCGTAGAGGTTGTAGCAGAGAATGTTTGAAATGAGAGTCATGAGGAGAGCTCCTTGCAAGAATTCGCCTACGTGACCCGAAGCTATGGGAAGAGGAGTCCATGGTTCGACTAAAGAAGAATGGAGGAGGGCCAAAGAGCCGCCGACGAGCATGCTAACGCCGTTGGCAGTCAGAGGCGAAATCGATTGATCTTTGACCAAGAGACGAAGAAGGATCCAGCCATAGACGGAGCAAATGGCTGCGCCCATCACGGCCAGTTCAGGCCAGGAGATAAAAGCAAGACCAGAAAGAAGCTCATCAGATCCTTTTTGAGCCATTAAAACGGGGATGAAGCCAGTGAAACCTACGGCCATTCCAAGCCATTTGCGGCCATTCATCTTCTCTCTAAAATGGAGGTAGGAGAAAAGAGCAGCAAAGAAGGGGGAGAGGCTGTAAAAGAAACAGGTCTTCGCGGCGGTCATGTGCTGAAGGCCCCAAAATTCGAGGGCATTGGTCCAATAAATGCTAAAGAGGCCGAGGAGGCCAAGAGAAAGGAATTGCCATCTCGTCAGCTTGAGAGCATCTCGATTGCGCCAGGCAAGATAGCTGATGAGGAGGAGACCAGCGAGGATCATACGCGATGCGGTGAGAAAAAGAGGGGGGGCGAATTGAAGCGTCCATTTACCGAGAGAAAAGATGCTCGACCAGCCGGCATAGAGTAGAATCACGAAGATCATGAAAAATTTTCCTTTAAAACGGTAGAAGTATAGCACAGAGCGATGCTTCGGTCATCAAAAATCTTTGATTTTAGGGCCGTTTGGGGTATCCTAGGAGGCCCATGAACCCCGCCCTAAAGTACGGGGAATGATTTGGGAGGAGTTTCGAACTCCTCCCAAATTTGGATGTGAATTACCCGGCCTGCTCCGCTTAAAAAAGCGCGAACCCCCGCGCTTTTTTAAGATTCCGCAGAGGACCGGGTTTCAGGAGACCTGATGAATGAGCTTCTGTTTTTTGGACATATTCTTCTTGTCGTCGCCTTTTCTCTGGGTGCCCTTCGCTTAGGGAGTCAAGGCCTTACGACGTTAGTAGCCCTCCAGGCGGTCTTGGCCAATCTCTTTGTTGTTAAACAAATGACTTTATTTGGCCTCAATGTCACCTGCAGTGATGTGTTTGCCATTGGCAGTTTGCTCGCGCTTAATTTACTCCAAGAATTTTTTGGTCGGGAAGCAGCTGAAGCCGCGATCAAGGTATCCTTTCTCTCCATGGTCTTTTTTGCCCTCATGTCGCAGGTTCATTTAGCTTACATTCCGAGCGGAGCCGATGGGACGCACGACGCTTTCTTACGCATCTTCTCGTCGACCCCCCGCATCGTGCTAGCTTCGATGGCGGTTTATTATGTCGTGCAGCAAATCGATGTACGCCTCTTCGGTTTTTTGCGAGAGCAGTGGGTCGGCGTGCCGCTTTCGCTTCGAGTGGGATTTACCCTTCTTTTTTCTCAGACGCTCGATACCGTTCTCTTTAGTTTCTTTGGTCTCGGGGGGATCGTCACGTCGCTATTCGATATCATCCTCATGAGTCTGGTCGTTAAATGGATCGCCATTGGCTGTAGCGCTCCGTTCACCGCTTTTGCAAAAAAAATAGCGAGGACCGCGTGAGCTTTCGGTTTGAAATTCTCCATCAATCGAAAAAGTCGCGCGCTCGGGTGGGTCGGATTCATACGCCGCATGGCGTGATCGACACGCCCAATTTCGTCGCAGTCGGCACCAATGGAACACTGAAGGCGCTCGACAATCGGATGGTCGATTCGATTGGCTTGCAACTGATGTTTTGCAACACCTACCATCTCTTGTTGCAGCCGGGGACGCAAGTCGTTCGACGCGCGGGCGGCCTTCATAAATTCATCCACCGCAACATGCCGATCATCACTGACTCAGGGGGATTCCAAGTCTTTTCTCTTGCCTATGGCTCGGTCGCCGATGAATTAAAGAGTCGGGGCGCCAAGAAGCGAGATGGCCATGTCCTCAAAATCGATGAAGAAGGAGTCGTCTTTCGCTCCTATCGGGACGGAACGAAAATTCGACTTACACCCGAGAGCTCCATCCAAGCGCAAAAAGATCTCGGCGCTGACATCATCATTCCGTTCGACGAATTGCCTCCTTACCACATTGGCCGAGACAAGCTGAAAAAGAGCCTTGAACGAACGCACCGGTGGGAACAACGTTCTCTCGAAGAGCACTTGAGAAATCCGCAAGACCAGGCGATCTACGCCGTGATTCACGGAGGAGTCGATCCCGATTTCCGCAAAGAGAGCTGCGCGTTCCTCTCAAACCTACCCTTCGACGGCTATTCGATCGGCGGTTCGCTCGGCAAAACAAAGCCCGAGATGATCGAGATGCTCACTTCGCTATTGCCTCAACTCCCACCCGAAAAACCAAACCACCTTCTCGGCATTGGCGATCTCGAATCGCTCCACCAGTGTCTGCCGCTCGGCATCGACACCTTTGACAGTTCTTATCCAACCCGCGCTGCTCGCCATGGCCTCTTACTCACACAAGAAGGGGGGATCAAAGTGGAAAAGGGAGAAAACGCCAATCATTTTGGTCCCATTGAACCCGCATGTACCTGCTGGACCTGCCAACATTTCACCTTGGCCTATTTGCACCATCTCTTTAAAGCGCGCGAGCTCACCGCTTACACGCTCGCGACAGTGCATAATCTCCATTTCATGGTTGAGCTGATGCGTCGCAACCGCGAAGCCATCCTAAATGACCACATTTAAGGTAACCTAAAATATGAGGCAGTTGCAAAACCCCTCCTTCGTCGGGGCTTTGAAAAGCAGAAAAACTCCCCGAGTCTCTTTTTCTAACCGAGCAGCGTAAAAAACCACGATTTTCCTAAAAATATGGCTACTTACGCGCAGCCCCATCCTTTCAATTTAGCT
>JAGWKU010000022.1 GCA_028873375.1 Verrucomicrobiota bacterium | reverse complement strand
CTGTAGCTCCTGCGGACATAGGCAAAGGATGAAATTAGAAGAGCGAGAATATCGTTGTGGAAACTGCTCGATGAACATCGATCGGGATCTCAATAGCGCTATACTCGAGAAGGCCGCCGGGATGTCGGTCTTAAAAGCTTGTGGAGCTATTCCTTAAGGAGAGCGTTGAAGCAAGAATCTCTCGCCTTTAGGCGAGAGAGGTTCAAGGCCTCGAGAATACATAAACGATCATAATGATCAGAAATGCCAGCGAAGAAAAGGCCCACCAGAGCTTAAAACGGTTATTTTCCTTAAGTGCCTTCCGAAACATCTCGTAGTTTTTTAAAAATGCAAAGCCGAACCCAAGAGCTACCAAGAGTCCTATCCCTATGTGCATGGTGTATGTGTTGAGAAACATCTTGTTTTTTCTCCTCTTGTCATTTTAAAGGACTTAAAATAGGACTCAGTTAAATCAGCCTCGAAGCGGGGGAAAGGGAAGATTCCCTTTCCCCCGCACCCCCTTTCCCTCAAGCGTGTACTTCGTCACGCTTGGGACGCCCTCACGCTCGATCAGCTAGCTGATCGAGCTCCGGGCCGGCGGTCGACCTCGGTTTGCAAAAGCAAACATCGAGGGTCGACTCGAGTCCTGACGCAAGCCACGCAGGTGGCTTGCTTCCTGGACAAAAAATGAATTTTTTGCCCAGGACAGGACTCGAACCTGCACACCAGTTACGGTACAAGAACCTAAATCTTGTGTGTCTGCCAATTTCACCACCTGGGCGATGGATCGCTCAATTCTAACAGATTCAAAGGACATTTTTGCAAGCATAGAGTTTGAGCGTCTTGAGATGGGAAAGGGCTCGAAGGCCGTTTTTTGTGATCCGATCATTGAAAGCGAGGTAGAGATGGCGGAGGGATGGGAGGCGTGCGAGGTGGCGGAGGGTGTGGTCGGTAAGGGTTGTGCAACCTTGAAGGTTGAGGAATGTAAGGGAGGGATTCGCAGAGGCAAAGGCGCCATCTTCGAGGGGACAAAAGCTGAGGTCGAGGTAGGCGAGCGAGGGGCAGGAGGCGAGGAGGGAACGACAGATGTCGGTGGAAAAGGAAGAGCAGCCAGAAAGATTGAGAGAGCAGAGGCGGGGACAGTTTTTGGCGAGGCGAAGGTAGGTGGCAGGTGCGGTGGCGCCATTGCCGATCCAGCGGAGCGCTCGAAGGGTACATACTTTGTCGGTGAGGGCATGGAGCGTTTTATCGCCGATTTTGGGACAGTTTTGCAGATCGAAGTTCTCGAGTTGTTTGCAGTGAGAGAGCACTTCTTCGAGTTCTTTGTCTGTGAGAAGGGGATTATTGGCGACTTGGAGGGAACGCAAGATGCGGAGGCGTGAGGCGATAAGAGCTAGGGAACTGTTTTGGAGATCAAGGGATGGTTGTTGATTGGCGAGCATCAAGCCTCCGCACATTTGCTGGGGACGCCATTTTATCGCGCTGCCTTTTATACGATCAAGTAGAAATGCAGAGTTCAGAATGCGGAGTGCAGAACTAAACAACGTGAGAAAGACTCTCCTAGCTTGGGGAGCGGGGGCTTCACCCGACTATTAGTTCTGAGTTCTGCGCTCTGAATTCTGCGTTTTCTCTAGTTTGCTTCGTAGACAGGTCTTACGGGAAAACCAACTTCTCGTACGCCAAAGAGGAGCTTTGCAATCGAATCCCAGGGGGCTTTTCGATCGATGTGGAGAAGTACTTCGGTTTGGTTGTGATCTTGCGGAAGGACACCGAGTTTGTACTGACGGGCGAGCTCTTCTTGCACTGCGTCCACTGAGATCATCGGATATTCTTGGAACTCAGTGAGCCACTTGTATTTCCCTTCGGCGGTGATGCTGAGGTGAATGGGGTGCCGGTCGACATTCGAGGTGTTTGCTTTGTCGGCCTTAAGTTCGGCGAGTTCCACTTCTGTATCGAGGAGAGCGGCGCGGGAGATGGCGAGTGTGGCGAAAAGAGCGAGCATGAGAAAGAGGAAGTCGATCATCGGGGCAAAGTTGAATTGGTGGCCCGTTTTGATCTCTTCTTGCGGGATCAGCTCCATTCCTTATGCTCCTATTTTGCTCGACTGTCGATGAGTGTAGAGAGAGTCAATGCTTGGTTTTCGACATTGCTGAGGATGTTGACGATTCGGTATTTGAGCGTGGTGTACAGGATCATGGCGACGATCGCGACGACGAGGCCGACGACGGTGGTGCCAACAGCAATGCCGAGTCCGTCAAAGAGGGCGTTGATGCTCTCGATCGAGCGGTTGACGTCATAAAAGGCGTAAAACATCCCGATCACGGTGCCGAGGAGTCCGAGCATCGGGGCGACGATTACGATGTCGTTGAGGAGAGAGAGGCGCTGCCAGAAGGAGGTAGAGGCCCGCTTGCCTTCTGATTTCATCGTCTCGATCATCGCCTGGGGGCCAAGCCCTCGGGCATTGATGCCGGCAGAGATCATCGAGGTGAGGAGACCTTTTTTGTGGTTGCAGAGATCTTTTGCTTCGACAAATTGCCCATTTTTGAGCAGGCGGGTCAGCTCGTCGATGGTGCTTTTCGGGAGCATGTCTTTGGAGCGGAAAGTGATGAGGCTATAGAGCCAAATCGCAAGTGAGGCGACCGACATCAGCGAGAGGACGGTGTAGATGATGGGGGCGGTGGTAAAAACTTTTTTGAGATCGACGAGTTGCGAGGCAGCCTCTCCGGTAGGCACTTGGGCGGCATAGGTTACTGCTGAGAGGGCAATAAAAAGGAACACAAAGCGTTTCATAACTCACTCCTGCGAAACTAGCAACATAGCAATGGCAATGGAATCCTGCAAGCATTATAATATTTAAGATGAAAACAAAAGAAGATTTATTCATCCCATTCTCCTGGGAAGAAAGGCGCCCCATTTTCCTGGAGCGGTTCTTCTACATGCCGAAGAATTACGAGTACCAGGAACAAAGGTTCCAGTGGGCGGAGCTCTTTGGAAATGAGAAACCGGTCCACCTCGAAATTTGCAGTGGCAATGGGCAATGGATTGGCGAGCGTGCGCTGCAGCAACCAGAAGTGAATTGGGTGGGAGTGGAGCTCCGCTTCGATCGTGCCAGGAAAATTTGGCTGAAGAGCTTTCGGGAAAACATCCCCAACTTGCAGGTCATCTGCGGCGAAGGAGGCGCTTTCTTGCGCTGCTATGCCCCACCCGCGAGTGTGAGCCAAGTCTTTATCAACTTCCCTGATCCATGGCCGAAACCACGCCATGCAAAACACCGGATTATTCAAGTGCCGTTTTTGGAGGCGCTTCATGCGGTTGTTCGGTCGGGTGGACGGGTGACGCTGGCGACGGACGACGTGCCTTATCGCGATCAAATGATCTCCGAATTTTCCCAAGTAAAAGGGTGGAAACGAATCGAAGAAACCGATTGGAGCTCATACGGAGACTCCTACTTTGCCAATCTCTGGAAAGGCAAAGGAAGAACTATTTACTACTTGCAATATGAACCCCTCCCTAAAGGACGGGGAATGATTTGGGAGGAGTTTCGAACTCCTCCCAAATTTGGATGTGAATTACCCGGCCCTAAAGGACCGGGTTTCCGGAGACCTGATGAACGACTGGATTGAACTGGGCTGTGAGCCTCACCATACCCTCGATTGGAGCAAAGCTCTCGAGCGAGCTCGCCAAAGCAAGAAGAAGATCTTGTGGAAGCTTGAACTGGGGTTGGAGGGACTTTATTTTCCGCTCGAAGATGAGCTCCGTTTTCAGGCGCTCATCCTCGCTCTGCACGAATTTTCGCAAAAGGTATGGCCCGAATTTCAAGAGAAAAGCATCGGCATCTGTCTCTATCGCGGCACGGTCGACTTTTCTGAACATTTTGCCTGGACCGAGCGGCAAAAGGAGAATTTCTCGGCATGGCTCGAAGAGCAACCCGATTCCCCCTCGACACGTCGTCTCTTTTGCGCCGATAGCTTTGCTGTCTATTTCCAAATGCTGTCTCATCGCCTCCCCGATGAGGCGCCGATCTTTTTATTATTCGATGCCCGCTCGATCCATCCTCCCTCGCACGCTCTTCAAATTCTCTCGAAAGAGCGGTTTCAATACTTCGAGGTGGCTCTCCGGGGAGATGATTTGCCTCGCGATGGATACACGTGGGAAGGGGAAACTCTCCAGCTTCGACAGATCGCAGGAGCCGTCGGACTTGTGTTTCCTGAGACGAACGATCTCAAAGCCTTGCAAGCATTTGACCGGCTCCTCGCTGAGAAAAAGGGGAGGGTTGTCTTTGAGTCGTTCCTCACCGAAGAATGGGAGGGGCTCGACCAATTGATCGTCGTGTCGGAGAATGTGAGTTCTCAAACAGCGCGAAAGCTCAAGGGGTTTTGCGCAGCTGGCGGCGAAGTGATCTACGCTCATTAAAATATTTTCTTTTCAAAATACTTACACGTTCTTAAAATGCTGCCATTCCTTTTAGGAGGGTAGCTATGCATTTCGTTCAGCCTGGAAATCCATGCCAGGAAATCATCAAGAAGTGGTCTTACGAAGCATCGAAAGCGCAAAACATAAGAACAGCGGCACAGATTACAGATCGAGTGAATAACCAAGTACAAGAGAAGCTTGAGCAAATCAGAGGTCTCCAGCTGTGGGAACCGCATGGAGGATTTAACATCTGCATATGGGCCGCGCGGGAAGGGGGTGATGGGCTCATCCGGTATCTTGTTCAAACGGATAAGAAGAAAGTGCAAAAGATCATCAACCAAGGAAGCCGCAATTTATTTCCCACTGAACAGAGGAATGCCTCGATTGGATTGAGCGCGGTGGGGCATGCGGTGATTTTCAATCAAAAGAACCCTGCGGACGTGATTGAAGAACTCGCTCGAGGAGGTGCTGATGTCAATATCGCAACGAAGGACTCTTTTGAGATAAACCAACCCGTGGCCATTCGGGTGCCAGCGGGTGCAACTGCACTTTACATCGTGGTAGAAAAAATCAGGCGTTTAGATGTGGTCAAAGTGCTTTTGCAGAAGAAAGCCGTTGCATTTCCTCCGCTTTCTCCAGAAGGGCATGTCCTCCTTCAACAGGCTCACCACGAGCTGTACGGGTGGCACTATTGTCACCGGTTTATTTCTCCAGATGAAGTACCTGTGGAAATAGAGGAGCTAAACCTGTTCAAAAATCATTTGTATGACATTGATTTTAGTGGGAGCGAAGAAGATATTGAAAAAGCTCTAAAACCATATAGGGATCAGTTGTGGAGAGGATGGAATGGTCTTACTCCTTTGATGTGGGCTGCTTCCGAGGGGAAAGTGCAAGCGGTTCGATACTTAGCCTCTAAAGGAGATTTTGAGAAGATCAATCTAGGACATCGAGGGATAAACCAACAATTGGGAATTGGCTACCGAGGATTGGGGGGGATTACGGCAATCGGGTTTGCTATTCTATGGAATTCGATCAACCCTGTTCAAACGGTTGAAACCCTTCTTGAATATGAAGCTGAGGTAAACGTTGCCTGTAGAGATCAGATATCCATCTCTTGCAAGGACAACCCAGAGAGAGAGCTCCATATTCCTCGCGGAGTCACTCCCTTATGGATGACTTTAGAAATAACGAAAAGCGTTGAGGTTGCAAAACGGCTTCTTCAAAAAGGCGCTGTCGCTCATCCCGATTTATCAGCGCAAGGGAAGCGACTCTTCGAGCAAGCGCAGAGAGAGCTCAAAGGGCCGTGTTTTTTGCGAGAACCCGATTTTCCTGCTCCTGCCTATGTTGCTCAACAATGTGCAGTGGGAATCGAGATAAAAGAAGATATCGTAGAGGAAAAGTTCTTCGAGAAAAAAAAGAAAAGCTCATTCAGCGACTTATTCAAGCGAAAATAGGTGAGAATTCCTTGGCTCAACGGTAGACTTGAAATAAAAACATGGTCATGATAGAATGACCATAAGTGAGGAGGAGCTGATGACTGAGTACATTCAAGCGGGGAAGTTTAAAGCCCGGTGTTTAAAGCTGATGGATAAGGTCCATCGGACAAAACGGAAAATTATTATCACGAAAAGAAATAAGCCGATTGCCCAACTTGTTCCTATTGAAGAAGATTCCGGGCATTTATTTGGGAGAATGAAGGGAACTATTCGGATTGTTGGGGATATCCTTTCACCTATTGACGAGGTGTGGGATGCCGGTCGTTAGGGAATTAAAACAACATAAAATTTTGCTCGATACGCACGTGTGGATTTGGGTTGCAGAAGGGAATCCCATTTTACCCCCCTCTACAAGAAAAGCAATTGAGCGGGCGAAAGAGTTAGAGCATCTCTTGATTTCACCCATTTCCATTTGGGAAATTTCCATGCTGGTCGAAAGAAAAAGGATTCTTCTAGATATGGATATGACGGATTGGCTTAAGCAATGGGTTGAATTGCCGGGTATTTTGGTCGCTGAATTTTCATTTCAAGTGGCTCTTTTGAGCAATCGTTTACCGGGCATTCAGCATAGCGATCCGGCAGATCGCATTTTGATTGCTAGTGCCTACGAAGAAAATGCTGTATTAGTGACGGCGGATGAGAAAATATTAAAATATGGGAAAGACCACTTTATTTCAGTTTACGATCCCACATAGCAGGAATTTTGAGGGATTTCTCTTATTCGGACGACTGGCGGGCGGCACTTCACTCGGCACCCGGATTTTTAAGCCAACGTAAAGCGTTTAAATCAACTGTCTTGGAGCGCTTTGCTTTATTAGCTCTGCCAGGGTCTTTTTCAGCTTCTGCACATCCTAATTTCTTTTTAAAATCATCCGCTTTTTGTGTGATGGTAGCTTTAAATTCATTACTTCTTCTTTAAACGCATCGATCTCTGCTGCCAGTGTATCTAGCTCTGAATTACTTTCTTGCTGTAAGGCATTTGCTGCGACGCTTGATGAGGAAGGGGAAACTCGTTTCATGAATTACTCCTGCTTTAGGAGAAGAAAATTCGGGGCAGAGGGATTTCCCTCATGCGGGCGGCTACGCCGTCCCGTCTTTCGGGGCCGGTTCGGTCGGTTTTTCGAAACGAAAAACATCGACCTCACTTCAAATCCCTACGAAAGCCACGCAGGTGGCTTTCTCTGCCCCGAATTTCGGGGAAATTCGGGGCAGAGGGATTTGAACCCCCGACCTACTGGTCCCAAACCAGTCGCGCTAGCCAAACTGCGCTATACCCCGTACTAAAGAGGTAGCTACAGAGTCAGCGTGGCTGGAAAAAATAGGCCATTTTGATGAGATTTCGTTTCCGAGCAAGCCCGCATATGCGGGACGCCCCATAGGGGGCGAGCGAGAAACGAAAGCTCGCAAAATGGCCATTTTTAACAGTCACGATCACTTTGTGGCTACCTCTTAAAAGTCTTTAAGAATACAAGCCTCTGGATTTTAGTGGAAGAGAAAACAAACAGACCAGTAAAAAGGAGATATGACGAAGTCATTCCCAGAGTTACCTGCTGCCCAGAAATTAAAAAAATTAGCTACCCATCCTTTTGACCTTGCGAAGCTGAGCCCCGAGCGGATTGAGCGGTTTTCCGCTCGTGCGTTGGGGTTTCATTTGCTCTATGGGACAGAACGGGTTGATGAGGAGGTTTTGGGTGCCTTGCTGGAGCTGGCGGAGCAAGCAGGGGTGCGGGATAAGATGGCGGCCATGCAGGCCGGCGAGGTATTGAACCGGATCGAGGGGTGCGAAAGCGAGGAACGGGAGGTTTTGCACACGGCAATGCGGGATGTATTCGAGGAGAGGCAGACGGGGGAGCCGGCGAGAAAAGCGGCGGCGGGAGCCGAACGGGAGTTGCAAAAGCTAGAGAAGTTTTTGGCCCGGAATGAGGGACGTTTTACTGACTTGATCCAGGTGGGAATTGGGGGCTCGGACTTAGGGCCGAGAGCGCTCTGTTTAGCGCTGCAGCCGTTCCACAAGCCGGGTCGGCGGATCCATTTCATCTCAAACGTCGATCCCGATGATGCTAATGCGGTGCTGGCACAGGTTGATTTAAAGAAGACGCTGGTCGTGGTGGTGTCAAAGTCGGGTTCGACCTTGGAGACGCTGACCAATGAGGAATTTGTCCGGTCGCGGATGAAGAAGGCGGGGCTAGACCCAAAAGAGCATTTTGTCGCGGTAACGGGGGAGAAAAGTCCCATGGACGACCCGTCGCGCTACTTGGCGTCATTTTACATCTGGGACTTCATCGGAGGGCGCTACTCGGCGACGTCGATGGTGGGCGGGGTGATGTTGGGCTTTGCGCTCGGATTTCAGGGCTTTCAGGAGATTTTGCGGGGCGCTCATGCGATGGATCGACATGCGCTGACGGCGGAGCCGAGAGAGAATTTGCCATTGCTATCGGCGTTGTTGGGGATTTGGAACCGGAATTTTCTCCATTTACCGACGGTGGCGATCATCCCCTATTCGCAGGCATTGCACCGCTTTCCAGCGCATTTGCAGCAGCTCGACATGGAGTCGAACGGCAAGCGAATTGACAAGAAGGGAAAGGGGGCCGATTTTTCGACAGGACCGGTGATTTGGGGCGAGCCGGGAACAAATGGGCAACACTCGTTTTATCAATTGATCCACCAGGGGACAGATGTTGTGCCGCTAGAGTTCATCGGCTTCCGAAAGAGTCAGCACCCGGCTGATCTCGAGATTCAACACACGACGTCGCAGGAGAAGTTGTTGTCGAATTTGTTTGCGCAGTCGATTGCACTGGCGGTCGGGCAGAAAGATAAGAATCCGAATAAATTTTTTCCGGGCAATCGGCCGAATCGGGTCTTGTTAGCCGATCGGCTTGATCCGAAAACGCTGGGCGCCCTACTCGCTTTCTATGAACACAAGGTGGCGTTTCAGGGGTTTGTCTGGAACATCAATTCGTTCGATCAAGAGGGGGTTCAGTTGGGCAAGAAGTTGGCCAACCAGATCATCGCCCTCTTCAAAGCGCGCCGCACCAAGGAAAAAGCTCCCAGCTTTCCGCTGGGAGAAGCTTATTTACGTGTCTTAGAGGAGATCTAGCATTGTGTCAGAAATCAATGCTCTTTCTTCGGATTTGAAAGGACGTTTTAAGTAGATTGCCTTTCCAGTTTCTGAATCTTCCCACGGCTCATTTTCTAAACAACGCTCTTTGATCGCTTTTGCCAGCTCGATAAATTTGGCAGTAGCGTCCGTTGCATCATCTTTTTTCAGGATGGTCAGGTCTTTTCGTCGCTCCAATAGCCAAGAGATATCTTCTGGTTTTAAACCGGAACAATTTTCGATTTTCAATACTTGGAGGTTTTTTCTGAAGACAATGATTTGAAGCGTGGGTTTTGTGATGTTAGAGCCAGAGAGATCGAGATAATGGAGTTTTTTACAGCGGTTAATGACATAAGCAGCTCCTCGATCGGTGATCGGCTCTACCGCGTTGTTTTTTCGATAGGCAGCTCCGCTTAAATTCAAGACTTGAAGATTCGAGAGATTGCTGATCTTTTCTAACGCTGTATCGTTGACCCGATGGGCGCAGTTAAGCCATAGCGCTTCAAGACTGGAGCAATCTTTTGCAAGAGATTCAAAAAAACTGACGCCGAGGAAAGAGGCTTGTGTATAGAGGTACTTCAACTGATCTCCCATGTCGACGATCTTTTTCGTCGCCACAGTTTCGTCTTTTTGCTGATCTTGCCACGAAGTAAGACGAAGGTCGAGCGTATCTCGGGTTTGCGGAGCCCATGTATCGTAAGAAGCTGGAAGCGTTGCCATGTCCACACCTTTTGTTAATACAGTGTTAATTTAGTATTAAAGATTTTATTCGTCTAGGACTTTTCCACTCGTGACGCGAAAACGTTTTGCGTCAGACAAACCGGAGGGAAGGTGTGGGGCTGTGACAAAGACTTGGCCCAAGGAGGCGAGGGCTGTAGTGAGGAGGGCGCTGCGCATCTCGTCGAGATGGAGGCCGAGGTCATCGATGCCGAGAACGGCGGGAACTTCGGCTGTTTTGGTGAGGAGTTCCCATTCGGAGAGGCGCAAAGAGGCGACGGCTGTTTTCTTTTGTCCTTCGCTGGCAAAGCCGCGGGTTTGCTTGCTGTTGATCAACAGGCTGAAGTCGTCGCGATGTGGACCGGTCAATGTGAGGCCTAGGTGTTGCTCTCGCCCTCGGTTGCGCTGCAGTTGCGCGAGATAGCCTTCGAGAGGATAGCTCGGTTGAAATCGAATTTCATGTGTCTCTCGGGTTGAAGAGAGGCGCTGGCTGATTTGTTCAAGGGGTGCTTTGAGTTCGGTGATGAGGGCCTGCCGGGTTTGTAAGAGATAGGCAGCGGAGCTCGCCATTTCCACTTCCCAGCACTCGATGCCGTCACCCTTCTTTTGGCGGAGGAGGGTGTTGCGCTGCTTCATGGCTCGCCAAAAACGGGAGAGGTGGTGAATGTAGAGAGGGTCGCGCTGAGCGAGGTGGAGGTTTAAGAAGCGGCGGCGCGCCATGGGCGAACCATCGGCGAGTTCGGCATCGCTCGGCGTGTACAGAACGGAGGGTAGAAGTCCCAGCAAATGCTGCAAAGTCCCATAGGCATTGCCGTCGAGGACGAGCTTTTTCGTTTCTCCGTCAAAGGAGATTTGTAACTTGTGTTCGATCTCTTCTTTCAGAAGGATGGCTTCGATGAAGAAAAAGGGCTGCCCTTCTCGGATTAACTCTTGGAGCTGCTGCGCTCGAAACGATCTCCCCGTCGCTACCAGGTAAATCGCTTCGAGCAAATTGGTCTTCCCTTGCGCATTTTCGCCGTGGAGGACGTTGAGCTTCGGAGAAAAATGGATCTCCGCCTCTGCGTAGTTGCGAAAGTTCCGAAGATAGAGCGATTTTAGGTGCATACGAATTCATCGTACACCGGCCTTCGGATTGCGGGCAAATGGTTAGCTAATTATGCAGGGGGATCTTTTACGCTCTATGCGGCCTATTGGAATTTGAACCACTCTTCCTTGTAAATCTTGCTTGGCAGTAGTCACCCAGTCGAATTTCTGTTTCGCGGTGTTGGCGAGTGTATCCATTGAAAGCTTGAAAGGCTTCATTGGTCATATACCCTGTCTCTGACGTTGCTGAAAAACATATATTTGCAAACAAGCCGGCGGCTCCTAAAAGAGCCACGCCTTTGCAGTCAGGATCACTGCTGAAGATTGCCAATGCAATCACGTAGATCACGCAAACTGCGGAAGAATAGCCGGTTTTTTTCCAGGCCTCCGTGTGATTTTGATCGCTGATTTCGTATAGCTCCAATAAACGTTCAGAAACTCCGCCCTTTTTTACTTGGTAATAGTGGTCGGTTTTTGGGTAGTAAACGTAGTAATTGTGAATAGACACGCAGCTCCTCCAAAACAAGAGGGCAAGACTTTAAATGAACCCCGCCCTAAAGGACGGGGAATGATTTGGGAGGAGTTTCGAACTCCTCCCAAATTTGGATGTGAATTACCCGGCCCTAAAGGACCGGGTTTTCAGAGACCTGATAAATAAAACATTTTTTATCAAGGAATTTTAAACCGCTGCCTCGGTTTCTTTTTGGGCCGGTGGGCTGTCGGAGAGGCGCATCGGCATGATGACGAAGAGAGCCTGGGAGGAATCGGTGATGAGGCCGGGGTTATGGGGATCGTTGAGCCCAAAGCGGACGGTTTCGTCTTTGCTGTGGCGGAGGATATCGAGGAAATAGAAGGGGTTGAAGGCGATGTCGAAGCGGGGGCCGGCGAAATCGACTGGCATGCTGACGCGTCCTTCGCCGATTTCACTACTGGTGGCGGAGAGGTGGAGCTGGCCTGTTTCGAAAGAGAAGCGGACAGAGCTGCTGTTTTCGGATGTAAAGGGGGATACTTGGCGGAGCAGCGTCATGAGTTCTTCGCGGTGAACGGCGAACTGGTGGGCGAGCTTGGCTGGGATGACTCGCTCGACGTCTGGGTATTGGCCCGAGAGGAGTTTTGCGATGAGCATTTGGGAGCCTGACTCAAGGGCTACTTTGTCGGGGCTAAGCGAAAGAGAGACTTGGGCATCGCTCTCATCGAGGAGTTTGATCATCTCTTCGACCGCTTTGAGTGGGATGACGAACTGGCCGTGGATTGAGGGGTCGATGGCGACAGCGGCGGAACATTTGGCGAGCCGCTTGCCATCAGTGCCGAGGAAGGTCGCTTTTTGTTGGGCGATGGTGATGTGCACGCCGCCGAGCATATAGCGGCTATCTTCGCGGGCAGCCGAGAAGGCGGTTTTTGAGAGCATCTCTTTGAGAGTCGAGGCGGGGAGTTGAATTTCAGGGGAGCCGATGAGATCGGGAAGAGCGGGGAATTCGGCTTTGTTCATGCCGTTGATTTTAAAGACGGAGGTGCCAGTTGTGATCTCGGCGATTTCGTTAGTCGAAACGGAGATTTTGATCTGCGGAGAGGTGAGTTCTCGGATGAGTTGGAAGAGCTTGCGGCCGGGCAGAGAAATCGCTCCCTCTTCAACTACTTTGGCTTCCATGTAGCAGCGCATGCTGACCGTCAAATCGGTAGCGCTCAAAATCACTTGGTCGTCCATCGCTTCGATGAGGATGTTGGCGAGAACGGGAATCGCAGGCTTCGATGCGACGACGCTTTGGATTTTCCCGATCATGGCGACGAGATCGTTTTTTGAGACGACGGCTTTCATGGATGCTCCTCAGAATGATACATAGCTCCAAAACTTACTGCAAAAGAATCTTAGCTGTCAACACAAACTGGAGCGGACGAGGGCGTCGGGCTCTTGATGTGTGTCCATGTTCGTTTTTTTCGGGGAGTTGTGGGAGCAGAGACAGAGGAGAAGATCCTCCGTGCCATGGGAGAAATGGAAAAGAGTTGAGGACTCTCTTCTGAAAGAGGAGAGAGTGGCTGAGGGCTTGAGACGGGAGCGCGAAGAGCGTGCTCGTCTAGTCTTAATTCTCGAAGGCCTGGTGTTAGCCAGGGGATGTTGATGGCAGAAGAAGCTGTCATAATGTCCTTTTGAGTGAAATCGGAAAGAGAATACGACAAATTTTAGAAAGAGTCAATCGTCTTGAGAGGCGCGCTCGATGGCGCGCTTGTCTTCGCGCGCTTTGAGAGCGGCTCGCTTGTCGTAGGCCTTTTTCGGCTTTGCGGTGGCGATGCGCACTTTGACGCGACCTTTCTTGAGATACATCGAGAGAGGGATGATCTGGAGTCCCTTTTCAGCTTTGAAACGGCGGAGCTTTTCGATCTCTCGTTTGTGCATGAGGAGTTTTCGTTCGCGCCGGTCGAGATGGTTGTGGATATTGCCAAAAGAGTAGGGAGCGATACTCGAGTTGATGAGCCAGAGATCGGGGCCACGGACGTCGACCCAAGCGTCTTGCAGCGTGCCGCCGTGGTTGCGGAGCGACTTGATCTCCGTTCCCTGTAGGACGATGCCGGCTTCAAACGTCTCTAAAATTTCATAGTCATGCCCCGCCTTCCGGTTGGAGACGAGTTCTGGATCGGGCGCCTTGCTCATGGCAAATATTCTATCGCGCTTTACATTTAGAGGTAAAGGAGTCAAAATTTTACTCATGAGATGGCTATTTGTGTTGTTCGCTTGTGTTCTTTCAGCGGAGGAGCGGCCATTTGTGGTCCTAAAAGCCCATGAAATTGGGATGTTTGGTGCCTTTAACCAGGTACTCGCGCTGGTGAAGTTATACGACCGTGGGCTCTACCGGGGGATGGAGGTGGATTTTGGAAAGAAGGGGCTTTACTATGACCCGGCGCATGGGGACAACTGGTGGACTTATTACTGCGATCCGATTTCGGTGGGGGAAAGGGAGGGGGTCTTAGAGGTAAGCGGCGATGTGCCATATGCGAGGCGGCGAGAGGCCGAGTGGTACACGATGCCAGAGGAGGCGTTTTCGCTCATTGAGAAGTACATCCACTTCAAGCCTCATATTTTGGAGAAGGTACGGGCGTTTGAGGAGGCTCATTTTCGAGATCACGTAGTGATCGGAGTCCATTATCGGGGGACTGACAAGCTAGAGAGCGAGGCATCGAAGGTCTACCCGTTTGACGTGTTTCGGCATGTGCAGCAGTTGGTGCGGCAGCTGTTGATGGACCGGATCAAGTACAAGATCTTTGTCGCAAGCGATGAGCAGCGAATGGTCGATATGATGAAGTCGATGTTTTCGACCCATTTCTGTTGCCAAGAAAAGGCGCTCCGGGCGGTGAAGGGACGCCCGCCGCCTCACTTCGATCGCTTTTATGATCGCTACCTGTGTGGAGAGGAGGCGCTGATCGATTGCTTGCTCCTCTCTAAATGTGATTTACTCGTTCGGACGAGCTCTAACTTGAGTTTATGGGCTACTTACCTCAACCCCACGATGCCGGTCACTGAGTTGAATCAGCGAATCGATGATGAGAAGCCGGTTGACTGATCGAGGCTCATCAGCGGCGAAGAAGCCCGCGGGCGAAGAGGAGAGCGAGGACGGCCCAGAAGAAGGTCTCGAGGGGTTCAGCAAGGGAGGGGAAGAGGGTGGAGAAGGCGAGCTTGACGCCGATCCAGCCGATCATCAGATGGGCGCTTGTCTCGAGGTGAGGGAATTTGCCAATGAGAGAGCTAAAGAGAGAGGCAGCGTAGCGGATGAAGAGAAGACCGAGCATGCCGCCAATGTAGACGATCCAAAGTTTTGGATGGATGAGACTTGAAGATGGGTAGCCAGCAGTTACGAAGGCGACACCTGCAATGATCGAATCGATCGCAAAGGCGAGGTCGAAGAGTTCGATGAGGATGACTGTTTTCCAAAATGAGGCGACAGGGGCGATCGAGCGCTCTTTTTTCGGTTTGAGGAAGTAAGCTGCGGCAAGGTAGATGAGGTAAAGAGCTCCCAAGAGAGGGATCCACGGGTAGGAGATCAGCAGAGAAACGGCGAATAGAGCAGCAGCGCGCAAGAGGAATGCGGACCAGACGCCGATGATGAGGGCCTTATGGCGCAGGTGAGTGGGGAGGGCGCGGGTTAAAAGACTTAGGACGACAGCGTTGTCGGCTGAAAGGAGAATTTCTAAGAAGGCGAGGGTAATGAGGCGGACAAGGTCGGTGGGATCAAAGGTTTGGGACCACATTCCTTTGGTTTATACGGTATAAAATTAGTCGTCAAAGAAAAAACGGCCAAACGGAGTGACGCAAAAGGAATCTTTGCCGTTCATTTTTCTCGTAGTGACGAAACCGCATTCGCGAAGCCATTCAAAGACGGTGACTTTGATCAGCTCTTTTTCCTCATCGGTGTATTGTGGGAGGGTGTACTTCCATTGCTTGCCTGTTTTACGGAGCATCACGACCGAATGCTCGCTAAGGGGGATATAGACTCCCTTGATGAAGTCGTCGAAGTAGACCCAGCCACTGCGCAAGACCCGTTTGATCGATTTTTCCGCTTCCCGCAAGTGTTTCTCGAGTAGAGTGTTGAGATGTGGATAGCCGAGTACGCGGTTGTAGGTGTGGCGGTAAAGATAGAGGCTCTTGTTTTCGAGGGTCATATCGAGCCACTCGTCGGCGGAAACTCCCGCTTGAAAGGTTCCGTTTTTTAGATCGGCGAGACGAACGAGACAAAGTTTTTCGAGGAGGGGATTTTTTTCGCTCTCAGGCAGGGGGGTTTTCTTCAGTTTTTGCAGGAGCGTAGCGAGCTCTTCGATGAACGCGAAGTCGCCTGCTGCTTGTGGAGGGGTGGCGATGGGGGGCGCATCGGTTTCTCGCAGGAAGACCAAGTATTGTTTCCACTCGTTGAAGGGGGTGACGATTTCGTCCCAGTGGTCGTCCTCTTTGCTGTAGCTGACGCAACAGGCGAAATGAAACTCGAGACGGAGCATGATTTCTTCAAATTCGCGTCGGCTGAGGTTGTAGCGGGCGATCAAGTCGCTCGAAGAGACTCGAAGCTGAGGGGCATTGATCACGTCGTTTAAGATCGCAAACACGCGGGGATCTCCCGTCTTCAACTCCATCACATAACGGTGGAAAATCTGTGGTGTGAGGAAGTGTTTTTCGACGATCGATTCGAAGATGTTATTGGAGGAGCGGGGAACGGAATACCAAGCGGGGAGGATGTGGATAGGTACCTTGCGGAGGAGTCCCTGGAAAAAGTCGAGATCAGGGGTAAACCGAGGATCGAACCGCTGCATTTCGAACTCGAAGTACTTCCGCATCTCTTTATCGACGGCAATTGCGTCTTCCTCTCGGGAGAGAAGGCCAGTCTTTTCCAGTTTGGTGAGGATTGGAAGGAGCGTTTCGTCGGCTGTCTGCAGTGAACGGGCGATTTTCTTGAGGGAAATTTTGAGGGGGCTGAATAAGATCTCTTCCACCACCATGAGGTCAAAGGGGGTAAAGTCGGAGAATAGGATTCGGTTAAGAATATCCTGTTCGTTGTTGTAGTCGGCGAGGTTGATTTTTTGCTTGCGAGCAGAGGCCAATTCAATCATACGCCAATCACTATACCGTCCCCTCTAAAAAAAACCTAGACACATTTTTATTTCTGTCTTTCGTTTCTTAGGCGAGTGAAGTAATCGAGCCGTTTTTTCATCTCCCGCTCAAAGCCTCGTTCGACGGGGCAATAGAAGTTTTTTCGAGGGAGTGCATCGGGAAAATAATTTTGACCAGAGAACCCTTGAGGGGTGTCGTGGTCGTAAAGGTAACCTTCGGAGTAGCCCATCTCTTTCATGAGTTGGGTGGGGGCATTGAGGATGATTTTCGGGGGATCGAGGTGGCCCGTCTCTTTAGCGACGGAACGAGACTGCCCATAGGCTGTGTAGGCGGCATTGCTCTTGGGGGCTAGGGCTAGGTAAATGACGGCTTGGGCGAGGGCTAGCTCGCCTTCGGGAGAGCCGAGCATTTGGTAGGTTTGAAAGGCGGCAAGGGCCATGGGAAGGGCTTGGGGGTCAGCAAGTCCCACATCTTCAGTGGCCATCCGGACGATGCGGCGACCCAGAAAGAGGGGCTCTTCGCCTCCTTCGAGCATCCGGGCAAACCAATAGAGAGCCGCGTCAGGATCAGAGCCTCGGACGGCTTTATGGAGGGCAGAGATGAGGTTATAGTGCCCCTCTTGGTCCCGGTCGTAGAGGGGGGCTCGGCGCTGAAGGAGGGAGGTTAAGCTTTCAGCGTCGTAGGTGGTGGGAGGGAGTTGTTCGAGCGTCTCGAGGAGGTTGAAAAGATGGCGGCCGTCCCCTTGCGAGAAAGAAAGGAGGAGTTTGCGAGCCTCTGGAGTGAGGGGAAGCGGGGCGGTCGTTTTCTCATAGCGTTCGAGGAGTTTTTGGAGCGATTCTTCGGAGAGCGAATGGAGGGTTAAGACCCGAAGGCGCGAGAGGAGAGCGTTATTGAGGACGAAGGAGGGGTTTTCTGTCGTAGCGCCGATGAGAATGAGGGAGCCATCTTCGAGAAAGGGGAGAAAGATGTCTTGCTGAGCCCGATTGAAGCGGTGAATTTCATCGACAAACAGGATGATTTGTCGATGAAAAAGGGGAGTGTCTTGTCCTTCTTTGAGAATTTTTTTCAGCTCGGTGGTCGATTGGAGGACGCCGCTAAAAGTGAGAAAAGGGATTTGAAACGCTTTTGCGTAGAGACGAGCGATGGTTGTTTTACCACATCCGGGTGGTCCAAACAAAAGAAGTGAAACTGGTTTTCCACTTGCAACAATGCGCGAAATGTAACCTTGTTTTCCGACTAAATGATCTTGTCCTGCAATCTCTGAAAGAGTTTGCGGACGCAATTTTTCATAGAGGGGAATATGCATATTTTTAGTGTAGACAAAACTTAAAATTCAGTCACTTAGTTTTTGTTTTTGTTTTTAAAGAAGTTGGAATTTTTTAGTGTTTGTTTTTAAAAATGAAACAAACGAAATAAATTTCATTTGAATATATATCAAAAAAATATACAATCAAATTGTAAGGCAATGTGGGGTATGACCACACGACTCGCAGGTGACAGGCAGGTCAGACAAAAAGGTGCCTTGCGAAACAAGGAGAATAAAATGGTTAAGCGTAGAAAAAGAAAGGCTCACCGCCGCGCTGGGAAAAGAAAAGCCCACCGTAAAGGCCACCGTAAAGGCCACCGTAAAGGTGCCCGTAAGACTGCTCGCAAGACTCGCCGTAAACGCAAGTCTCGTGCACGCGTTAGTTCAATGGAAGAATAAGCGAATAGCTATTCATCCTTAAGATTTTAGATCGAGCGGAGCCTCGAGGCTCCGCTCGATTTTTTTTATCCTCTAAAATGACCTTCCATCACAAACTCTTCTAGCTTCTTACGAGGAGAGGGCACCTCTTTCTCGCGGAGCTCTGGAGGGAGGGATTCTTTAGGAGCTCTCTTGCCAACCGCGAACATCGCCAGCACTTCATATTCAGGGGGAATCTGCAAGGCACTTTTCGCTTTTTCATAATCAAACCCTTCCATGCCGTGGACGACAAGACCTCGACTGTTCCCTTCAAGGGCTAAATTTTCCCAGGCAGCACCGGTGTCAAAGGCGTGTGTGCGGGAGGGGTTGTTGTTATGTTGGAAAGTTTTTCTGGCGATGATAACTCCAAGAAGGCCGGCTTTCGGAGCCCACAATTTATTGAAGTCGACCATCAAGTCGATCATTGTTTGGAAAGCGGCAGTATTTCTTTTCGCGTAGATGAAGCGCCACGGCTGTGCGTTATACGAAGAGGGAGCCCAACGAGCCGCTTCAAAGAGAGAAAGAATCACCTCTTCGGGCAAAGCATCTCCTGTCATCGCGCGGGGCGACCACCGGTTCAAAATGAGTGGATTGATTGGATGATCAGACTTACGTTCATTCATGAGAACTTCCTTTTGGATACCAGCTTGGATCTCGGTAGTAGTAGATTAGCGCGGGGATGATGCACATGATGAAGATACCGATGAATAAAAACCCTTCGTAGAACCACAAATTTCCCACTTTTAGCTGCGAGGGGGGGACAAAGCCGATGATGAAGGCAAAGAGGGAGCTGATGGCGCCGAGCGAACCGACAAACCAAATGCCGGGCATCTTGTAAGGGATTCGGTACGTCCTTTCAACATGGGGATGGCTGTAGCGGAGTTTGATCGCTGCGAGGAACATCAAGATGTACATGAGGAGGTAGAGTTGGGCCGACATGGCGCTCAAAATCCAAAACGCACTGCTGGCCGATGGCATGAAGAGGAAGACGAAAGAGACGATCGTGACGATGATCGCTTGGAACAAGAGGAGGTTCGTCGGCATGCCGTGTTTGTTGAGTTTTTGGAAAATGGGTGGCAAGTCACCGTGCTTGGAGGTTGCATGAAGGGCACGAACCGGTCCGATGATCCATGCATTGAGTTCGCCGACCGCGCCGAAAATGATCATGAGGCCGACTGGAATGACCAGTGCGGCTACGCCAAGGTTATTGAAGAAGAGCTTAAAGGCTTGCATGAGACCTGCAACGACGCTGATCTCTTCGCGGGGGATCATGATGGCAATGGCCAAAGCGCCAGCGACATAAAGCAATAGTGCAAGACCTGCGGCAAGGGCAATCGCACGGGGAAAAGCTTTTTGTGGGTTTTGTACTTCACTGGCGTGGGCGGCTGATACTTCGAGGCCGCCAAAAGCGAGAAACAAGCCGGTTAGAAAGACTAGATTTTGGACGTTTGTGATCGATGGAATCAAATGAGTGCCAGCGAGTTGGATCTGAAGAGGTTGCCCGCTTCCAATCCAGTGGAGGCCGAGCGCGATGAGCAAAAAGCCGGGGAGAATGGTCCCTGCAATCACTCCAATTGCACTAAACCAGCTCGAAACTTTCAGGCCAAAGTAGTTGAAGATCGTAAATCCCCAGAATCCACTCAAGACCACGGCGAGCAAGAAGCCTTTGTGTTCGGCGAGTTCTGGATCGAACAAGTAAGCGATTGCGGTCGCTGTAAACGATAAGATAGCGGGGAACCAGGTGGCGTTGTGAATCCACTGCATCCAAACAGCGAAAAATCCCCAACCGGGGCCAAACGCTTCCTTCACCCAAATGTAAATGCCTCCCGTTTTTGACCAGCCGGTCGCTAGCTCTGCAGAGACCAGAGCGGCGGGAAACAAAAAGATGACGGCGACGAGCAAGTAGAAAAAGGCCGAACCGAGACCATATTCAGCGATCAAAGGTAAATTGCGCAGAGATGCCATGACAGAAAGATTGAGCATGGCAAGCAAGAAGACGTTTAAAAAACGACGCGGAGATTCCACTCGGATGAATTCCTTTTGGATTCACTTATAATGGATCGATTCATATAGTGCAAGAAAGGGGTGTGTTGATGGCTATCCAGATTTCTCGCCGTGAGGTGATGAACAACCTTATTCGGTTCAAAGACGCGCTTCTCGAGCAGAATCAAGGAAAAGAAGACTCAACGGGGCGCACCTATCCCGTTCTGGTCAACCGAAAGACAGGGGACATTCGATTTGCCGAGCGGGTCTCCCAACTCGAACATCGCCTCCCCAAACCCGGAAAGCCTGCCACCTCGCTCGCTGACTGGAGAGAAGTGAGAATTCATGTCTCAACGGAGAACCCGAAAATTGTCCACTTCGAGCTTCTCGATGAGCGGGAAACGGAGTTAAAATCTGACGGGATGGAAATCCTCGCCTGGAACATCCTCAATGAGACCATTCAAGTCCTCAATCAAATCGCCGAAAGTCACCCCCCCTCTAGTCCAGAAGTTTTACCTGAAGAAGCAGTTCTTCAAGACCTTTCTGAAATCCATCTCGCCTCGCCCTCAGTTTCTATCCAAGCGATGCCAGGTTGGCATGGACCGATTGACCGGTATGAAGCTGAGCGACTCCTCCGCGACGAGCCTGCTGGTACTTATCTTCTTCGCGAGGGTGACTCGCTCACCAAGGAGATCACAGAGCTGCTCGGTGAAAAAATCTATCCTTATCTTTGCACAATCATAGAGTCTGAACAAAGAATTTCGGACATCCTCCTTCTCCAAACGCCGAAAGGATGGACGCTTTACGAAGACTGCTTCGATCTGACCGAGACCACTTATTACAC
>JAGWKU010000021.1 GCA_028873375.1 Verrucomicrobiota bacterium | reverse complement strand
GAGGGGTTCTTTCATTGAGTAGGGAAAATTCGGTACATCCTAACACGATGGTAGCGGTTGGATATTCGTTGAGCCAGGAAGCGAGGCGTCTAGATTCTGTTTCAAGTTGGGATCCTCCTAGAATACGGTCGATCATTTGATCGAGCTTGGTTTGTAAATCTCTTTTGGGGTAGAGGCATCGGTTATAGAGGTGGTTATTTTTAGAAGTGGTGGAGGATAAAACAAGCAGATCTCCGGTTACTTCTTTCTCTAGATGGGTAGCGGTTTCACGGATCAGGTGGAGGAATTCGATTTGAGGGGGGATGGGGGGGCAAAAGGCGTGGAGTGTATTGCAAGCGATCGCAGCCAAGCTCACCCCTTGGTCAATAAACATCTGAAAGCACTCTGCCATTTGGAATTTCAATAGGTTTGCATCGATGTTCCCTTTTAACATTTCTGCAAAAGGGTAGCTGACCAGAGAAATGAAAGGAAAATCCCTGTCATCTTGGCAGCTGTAGTCGGTTTGGGCCAATTGGATGATTTTCTCGAAAAGCAGGGCGCCTGCCATCGGGCCTGCTCCGGTGATGATCCCGACCCGTCTTGAACTCTTGGATCGCCTTTTTTCAATTGTCATTAAGGATGTCGTTTTTTTAGCGCAACACGATAGCAAAAATAAATTGCGAAAGCAATTTAAAAATAGAGTTCCTCAGCGCGGCTCTGGGCAATTGATAACGCTCCAGCTCTTTCCTGAGGATTTGGCCATTCTTCAGCAGCTTCTTCTGTTTCTGGAGGAGGTTCTGGCGCAGGATCTAAAAGAATGGAGTTAAGTTCTTCAGCGCGGTTTTGGGCTGTTGATAAAGCGCTTTCTCGAGGATCTGGCTCAGGAGAAGGGGGTGGTGGCGCCTGCTGTTCCTCAGCGACTTCTTCTTCTGCATCTGGGATAACGGCATCTAATGCGGGTCCCCAATTGACATTTTGGACTGGATAAATATAGGACATAAGAACGCCTCTTGTTAAAAAGAGACGATATCTTAAAACAACCTTGGAATAATTGACAGCTTGATCGGAAAGAGATTACAGAGTACTCTCTTTTTTTGAATCTCTGCTGAAAGGACAAAAAATGACGATCGCAATGCCGGAAACTTCAGAAAAAGAGCTCACTGCCAGCTACTGGATGTCGCTTGAAGATTTTTCAATCTTTTTCTCCTCCGACCAGTCGTTGTCCCTCCATGAAGGGTTGGCCCGTCGGCTGAACGAAACGCGCAACTTCATCGATTATTTGCTTTCTAAGCGGATCCAGGTTTATGGGTTGACGACAGGCTTTGCTGATCTGCGAAATACAGCAGTGGATGTCGATAAAGCAGCTCTCTTGTCTCGCAATATGATCCAGAGTCATGATGCGGGGATCGGGACTCCTCTTCCTTCAGATGTTACGTTGGGGGCGATGGTTCTGCGCGCTCATTCTCTTTCCAAAGGGTATTCGGGGTTTTCTCTTGAGTCGTTAGAGACCCTCATCCAGATGATCAATGCTCGCATCATTCCGGAAGTTCCTTGCACGGGGTCTCTTGGGGCGAGCGGCGATCTGGCCTTTCTGGCCCGCTTAGGAATGGCGATGATGGGGGGTGCAGTTCCTGTTGCTTATCGAGGCGAAAAGATGACTGCTTCCAAAGCGCTCTCTTTAGCCGGCATTGCTCCTATGCAGCCCAAAGCTAAAGAGGGGCTTGCTCTGACGAATGGCACTTCGTTTATGGCATCGATGATGGGTTTGGCCTATTTGAAGCAGATGAAATATCTCGAAAATCTTTTTGCGCTCTTGGGCCTTTTTCTCAATGCGACCTCTGCCATCGACGCCGCTTTCTATGAAATGGTGCATACGGTCCGCTATCAGAAGGGACAAGTACGCGTGGCGCGAATTTTACGGCCTTATTTGCAGAAACCCGACTCATCTGAAGTGCAAAACGATTATTGCATTCGTTGCCTGCCTCAAATTTTAGGGCCTAAGCTCGAGGCGATCCTGGAGCAGAGGGGAAGAGTCGAAAATGAGCTCAATGCGATTACTGATAACCCTCTGATCTTTTGCGGCAGCGAGATCTCTCCGGACGTCGATCCTTCTCGGATCATCCCCTTCAATGGACTGGATTGGACGGTGGTCTCCGGAGGGAATTTTCACGGGGAGACATCGAGTACCGTAGCAGATACGATTGCGATCCTGAATGCAAAGATCGCCCTCACTTTAGAGCGGCAATTGACCTATATGCTGAATCCCTTTAGAAACGGCCGCAAATTCCCCATCTACCTGGTAGCGGATTCAAAGCGGGCCGGATTTTTGTCGGGATATATGATCTCTCAATACACAGGCAATGCCCTTGCCCATAAGATTTCACTTCTAGCTCATCCAGCCAGTACGACCAATATCACCAGCGCCAACGAATCGGAGGACGTGGTGAGCTATGGGGCTACAGCGGCTCAAAAACTACTGGACCAACAGAAGCATATGAATGAACTCTTGGCCATCCATTTGATCACGACTGCTCAGGCCTATTCGCTCGTTAGAGCTCAGAGAAAGGAAAAAAACGCCCTTTGTGAGGCCCTTTTCGAGAAGATTTGCTCCCGCATTTGCTTTCCTCAAATGGAGGATGAGGGCTTCGATGAGAAATATGGGGCTGCCCTAGCCTTGCTGGAGTCGGGCGAGTTGGGAGATAAAAATGCGCTCCTTTGAGGAGCGCATTTTGCTGAAAAGTTACTGATCTACCTTAGAATCAGAGGTCTCTTTTGGAGCGGGTATGCGCTCTTCATCGAGTTTGCCATGAGCCTTGAGAGACTTCATGTAAGAGACAAGCGGGTTGACCTCATTGAAAGTCTCCTGCTTTGTTTGTTCTTCGGATGTCTTTTTAACACCCATGTTCTTTAGACAGATCTCGTCATTATTGAATACAATGATCGAGTAGGGGATCCCTTTGGAATCGCAGAATTCGAGCTGCTTTCCAATTTTCATGTCGGTCATTTGCAACTCTACTTTAATACCCAATTGATCGCGGAGAGCATTCGCCACTTCGATGGCTTTTTTAAACTCATTTCTCGTTCTATAGCCTACGTAGACTTGGGCGGTTGTCTGCCTTGAAAGATCGACGAGATTTTCAGCTTGCATGACGTCGAACAGCCGAGTCATTCCAATGGAAAATCCGACGCCTTGATATTTCGCTTTCTCATTGAATGCGCCTACCAAGTTGTCGTATCGGCCTCCGCTTGCCACGCTGCCCAATCTTTCTCTTCCTTCAATGAAAGTTTCCAGGACAACACCTGTATAATAGTCGAGTCCTCGGGTCAGATTTGGCGCGAATTGCATCTGTCTAGGACTGACTCCCAATAAGATTGCGGTTTCTTCGACCTCTTTCAAGTGGTCTAACGCTTGCCGCGCTTCTGAAGTTTCGGGGAAAGGAAATTGGAACTGAGAAATAGGGCCTCGATAGCTCATATTTTTTAAAAGCTCTCGTGCTTTGTCGCTAGATAATTCGGGAACATTTTGGATGAGTTCAGCGACTACTTCTTCTTCGTTATCGGGCTTGAGTTTATCGATCGCGCGGAGACCATCCTTAAATTTCTCCTCGGTGATTCCCGCATTTTTCATAAAGGCTTTAGCGACCCCGATGTGGTTCACGAGGACATTGCATTTGGCAACTCCGCAACTTTGCAAGCCTTTGATCATCGTTACAACGCACTGGGCATCGGCTCTTGCTGTCAGCTTGGTGTCGATGATATCAATGTCGGCTTGAATAAAGGCGCGGTAGCGGCCTGCTGTCGCTTTCTCTCCTCGCCATGACCAACCGATATCGTAACGGCAGTAGGGGAAGGTCATTTGCATGTGGTATTTGGCAATCAGGATCGCCAGTTGAATGGTGCGGTCGAAGGGGAGCCCTAATTTAGTGAGGTGTCCATCTTGGAGTCCGCTGATTCCAAAGATCTGCTTCTCAAGGCCTCCTGTCAGTTGGAGGTTTGTCCCATACTCTACGGGACGGGGCTGCATGGCGGTAAATCCATTTTGCTCGAACACTTTCTTTAAGTTCTCCAACCACAAGGTGACTACTCGCATCTGCTGAGGGGTATAGTCGGTAAAACCGGTAGGCCGTCCGAGACGGTCTGTGATTGAATAGTCAGGCCTGCTGCCACGCTCGAACACGACGGTATCGCCAAATTCAGTTTCTGTTGCTGTGTTGGGGCGAGTTAAGCTACTAGAGATTGTGTTACTTGCCATAAAAGTTCTCCTGCATTGGTAGTAAAGATATTTGGGAAATGATAACGGTCTTATTTCAAACCTATGATTTAAAGTGCAGGGAAGGATACAGAATCTGATTTTTTTCCCAAAGAGAAAAATTATACGAGCTTGAGAAAGCGACCGAGTTTGCTTTGCTCAGATAGAGTATGTTGTGTTGCGTCGAAGTGTTCAACGACGCTTCCTTGCTCTAAAAAGTAGACGCGATCGCAGATTTTTTGCGCAAACACCATGTCTTGGCTAGAAATCACAACGCCTTTTCCCTCTTCTCTCAGGCGGGAGATGATGAGGACAAGGAGATTGGTGTTTTCCGGGTCGAGGGCTGAAGTGGGCTCGTCGAGGAGGAGGAATTCCGGGTTGAGCAGAAGGGCGCGAAGGATAGCTGTCCGTTGTTGCTGGCCTCCTGAAAGTTCGTGAGGATAGGAGTGGAGAAAGTTTTGCATCTCGAGGGTCGGGATCATTTCTCTCACTTTTCTTTCTGCTTCTGATTTCGAATAGCCGAGGACGGTCTGCAGGGGATGTGCGCAATTGTCGAGAACGTTCATAAACGGGAAAAGGGCGTAAGCTTGAGGGACAAACCCTATGAGCTGGCACCGTTGTTTTTGGGAGAGCTTGTCGAGCCGTTTTCTGTCACATTGGATCTCGCCTTGATAGCCTCTTTCAATTTGTGCGATACAGCGGAGGATGGAGGTCTTTCCCGATCCGCTCTTCCCCAGGAACAGAGTCACTTTGTGAGTGGGGATTTCCAATGAGAGCTCATTGAGCAACGTAAAGGTTTGCGATTTTTTCTTCTTGAAGAGAGAGAGGTTATTGACTTGAATCATCTGACCCTTACTTTGTTTTGCATTCTCTTTTCCAGAGTTTTGGCGATGAAGTTTAAAATGACCGACATGGAGACGTAGAAGGCGGCGACAATCAGGTAAATAGCCAAAGGTTGTTTCAGTTCTCGAGAGACGATGTTCATGCCGATGCGGGTGAGTTCCAGCATGCCGATGGAGGAGAGGATGGCGGTGCTTTTCAACATCGCTTCCAACTCGTTATTCAAAGCGGGGAGGACGTTTCTAAACATTTGGACGAGAATGACATGGCGAAGAGCTTGGATTTTATTATAGCCCAATACGTACGTTGCTTCCCATTGGGAGGGGTGAACTGAGTTAAGCCCAGCCCTGACGATTTGGCATACGTAGCCAGACGAACAGGTTCCTAGCGCCCATACAGAGGCGGGAAAGACCTCTAGGTTGATCCCCAATGCGTCGGGGAAGACGAAATAGACGATCAAAAGCTGCACAAAGAAGGGGACGGCTCTCAGAATAAAGGTGATGAATTCGATCACGGGCGAGAGATAAGGGATTTTAAGCTCTTCGCAACAGAGGATTCCAAAGATCAGCCCCATGATGAAGCTGAGGGAAGCTGCACAGATGAGCACTTTGATGGTCATGACCGCTCCCATGAGAAGGAGCGGCATTGTGCGGTAAAGAAGGTCGAACCAGAAAAAAGATTCCATAAATGTTTAATTCGAGCCCAGGTTCCATTTTTTTTCTAGCTCCGCGATCTTTCCCTCTTTGGTGAGGTCAGCGACCACTTTGGAGACTTGCGTAATCAACTGTTTATTTTCTTTGTTGATGCAGACGCCATTGCCCAGGTTGCGCTCATTCTCAGCGAGAGGAAGGTAGAGAACCTTCAATTCAGGATATTGAGACTGGATCCTTGGAATGAGGGAATTGTCGACGGTCGCAGAAAGAGCTTTTCCATACTTGACTTCCATGAGCCCATCGGAAATCTTGTCGAGGAAACGGAGTTTTAGGGAGGGGTGTTTTTGAAGCACTGTATCTTGGTAAGAGCCCGCTTCTACACAGATCTTGCAATTTGGGACTTTCCCGAGGTCTTCGATTTTGGCCACTCCTTTGGGCGCCTCTTTCCAAAATATAAAGGGCATTGTTGTGATTATTTCCCCTTGATAATAAATCATTTCCATCTCTTTTCTGCGATCTTCCGTGATCGACATGGCCCAAATGATCGCGTCGATTTTGTTTTTTTTGAGGGCTACGAGAAGGCTCGGCATGCTTCCCAAGTCTTGCAAGACTAGTTTCCGATTGAGCCGTTCTGCGACGAGACGAGCCAGATCGATATCGAATCCTTCATAGTCTCCTTTTTCATTTAAACTGACGTAGGGGGCATAGCCGCTCGTCGTTCCTACGATCAACTTTCCCCCATCGGCAAAAGCTGAAAAAGAGAAAAGAAGGGAGAAAAGGGCAAGGAACCATCTGGCAATCATATCATATCCTATTTTGGTACAGGTTTTTCTTTTCTGAACCACATTTTTGTGATCAAGCCATTTTCAATTTGGTAGATCACCATTTCAGTGTGATCTTGACCTTGGTATCCAGAGATCCATTCTTGATCGACGATGAGATTGTCATGGAGGATGCGCTTCGTAACGCGGCAATTGAGGTTTGGATTTTCCTTGAACTTCTTTCGATAGTGGTCAAAAAAGCTAGTGCCGCTCATTTTGGGATCCGGAAGGGAACTTTCTAAATGATAGGAGACGATTTCCTTGTGATAGCACGATGCGAACGTCTCAAAATCCTTTGCATTATAGGCTGTTAGTTGTTTATCGACGATCGTTTCGATTGTCATGCCAGTTTCTCCTCTTTTTCTCTTCTCATGCTCCCGTAGACCGCTGCGAGGAGAATAACGCATCCGAGGATCTGAAGCCAATGGGTATTGCGACCCATCAAAAAACCGTCGATAATGAAAGTCAACGCGGGCTGCGCGAGCATGAGGAGCCCCGACAGAGAGAGGCTGACGCCTTTGAGGCCTTTCGAGATCAAAAGCCAACCGAGGACTTGGCAGAGGAGTCCATTGGAAAGGACGTAAAAAAAGCCCTGCGTGGTGGGAATGGAAAAAGTCATGCCAGGCGTCAAAGCGATGAAAAGGGCGAGGATGGCGGCCCCAAATAGACAAATCAGGGCTAGGGTGAAGGTTTCCGATCCGCGGTTTGCGGTTCCGAGATTTTTAAGCAGGATGAGATAGATGCTATAGATCAATGAAGCTGCTAAGCCAAAAGAGATCCCTAGGATATTAGAAAATTGCATTTCAAAGATATAGGGGTGGATAAGAAAACAAACTCCGATGGCGATCAGGCCGCACATTTTGAAAAAAAGAGGGGGGAGTTTCTCTCGGAAAAAGAGGGTGCCGATCAGCACTAAAAAAACGATTTCCAAATTCGCCAATACGGTAGACAATCCCGCCCCAATGTAAAGGACGCTCTGGTTCCAGACGACTAAATCTAGAGCGATTGTTAAGGCTGCCAATAAGTAGAGCCCGAAATACTTTCGAGCGGGCCACTTTTCTTGTTGGAGGATAGCGATGAGGAACAATACTGCACCTCCAATAGCCATTCGGTAGAAGCTATTGGCAGCTGCGCCTAACCCGGAGAATTCGACAAAGAAAGGGCTCGCCGAAATCAGCGATGAACCCAACACTATGCAGCCAGCGGAACTCCACTGTTTATTAGAAGATAACTCGGCCATACGGTTTGTCTTTCCATTGGTACGATTTTCTGAGGTCGGCGGTTATGTTGACTCTTCTCAGCCATCTCGCCTTTGGCCCATAATTCGGGACATAAGGAGAACGGCCGTGGGCAGTCATCCGGTTATCGATGAGCAAGAGATCGCCAGGACCCATCATGATAGGGTTGTTCCGCTCATTCATGTGATTGAAAAGCCATTTTAAAGCCTTTTTTGCCTCTTCATCGCCTGGCAAAGCGTCCATGAACGCTTCATCGACCAATAAATTCTCCTGGCCTCGGATTCCATTCAAGACAGAGACAGGCTCGGGATTCTCTAAAAACGCATGGATCTTTTTAAAATGCTCTTCATTCAATTGCCAGTGTTTGCTTTCATTATTCTCTTGCATATGAGATTTGTCGGGCTCGATAAAAAATCGCTTCTGCGACAAGATCTCCCAATATTGGTCGGGAATATCGAGATCCGAGACCGCGCAGATGTTGGTGCATGCCTTTTCTTCATTGCGGTAGCACATGATTGACATTAGGTCAGCCCGCTGCGGGTGAAAGGCCTCTTCTACATGCCAGAGCAATACGACATTGCTGCTACCGCCGAGCTGCTCATTTTTATCCTTTTCGATCGGAACGATATGTCGAAGATAGCGCCCATTTTCTTGCGTGAGCCAGCCAAAGATATCTCCCGTGCAGCTCGAGATTAGGCATTGGAAAATCTCTTCCCTCAAAATCCTCGGATTTATCCAGCTGGCATCCCAGTGGCTCGGCGTTCTTCCGATGGCCTCATCATCTATTGGAAATCCCCGCAGAAGCAAATATCCATCATTCATCCTTCGATTGCGAAAATCATTCAGCAGCTTGCGCAACCGATAGGGGAGCTCTTGGCCTACTAAGAGACACTCATCCGCAAACTTTTCTTGTTCAATCGTATTAAATTTCCCTTTCAGTCGATTGATCAGCTCTTCAATGATGAGGAGTTCATCATTTTGAATCGATTCAGTGACCACAAGTGCATTCATCCAAAGATTCCAAATTTAGGCATTGCGAGCGTTGAATGTTACACTTAGATTTCATTTATCGCAACATAGGACAGTTTTCTGTAGCGCCAATGTTGTATACACAACGTGATTCAAAATTTGGTTTTTGGCTGCGCCGGCATTCCAACCTTTCCATCCGCGCTAACCACTCCCGTTGTTGTTGCTCATTGGCTTTCCCGGGCACAAGTGCAGGTTTCTTATAGGAAAAGTCGTGTCGTCGAAGCCAATTGCCATTTCATGGGACTGGGGGCTTTCATCTTTGAATTGGTTTGATAGCGGTCTCGCTTTGGTTTCCATCATGGCTTCATTTTTGGGAATGGAGCTTGCAGGTGTTCATGTGGGCGATATTGAAAATCCCCAAAAGAATTTTCCGAAAGCTGTAGGTTACTCCGTTTTGATTCTTTTGAGCACTTTGCTTTTTGGCTCTCTAGCGATTGCAATTGTAATTCCCAAGGGGGATATACAGTTTGTCGGTGGCATCATGCAAACGTTCACTACATTTTTCAATGCATTTCACCTCTCTTTCTTGATTCCCGTGCTGGCTCTTTTCATTGTGATCGGAAGCGCCGGAGGGTCGGTCAATTGGCTCTTGTCTCCTGCTAAAGGCCTCTTGCAAGCCGCAGAACATGGCTTCCTCCCTGCTTATTTTTCTGTAAAAAATCAGCATGGCGTACCCGTTCGAATTTTAATCGCTCAAGCTATTTTGGTGAGCATCCTTTGCTTTGCTATTCAATTAGTCTCCAGCATCAACTCTTACTATTGGGTTCTAATGGCCATTAGCACTAGCCTCTACATGATCATGTACATGTTTATGTTTGCCGCCGCCTTGAAATTAAAAAGAGATCCTTCTTCCGGTTATCAAATACCGAAAGGACTCCGTACGTTTTCCATTTTTTCCGGATTGACAGGATGCGCGATCACTATTTTTGTAGGACTTTTTCCTTCGCCGGATGCCGTGGTTCAAAGCAAATTAATTTATGCTTTTATCGTGGTCATCGGACTGTTTGTTCTTATAGCTCCAGTCGGTCTTCTATGGAGGTATAAAAAAGTGAGCCTAATGAACGAAATAAACCCATCCTTCGCGCCAGGCCCAAGGAGTAGCAATGAGCGACTCTAGCGATTGTTGATCATGATTTTTTTCTTTTCTTGATCCATCCTCGGTAATAAGAGAACCCCTCTCGGGCGCCCAGTCTCAATGAATAACTCTCTACGTCGCTTTTAGTGGCCCATCGGTAGGCGTTATGCTCGGAAGAGAGCAAGACCTCAGGCTTTTGCTCAAGTGGAATCCTGAATACGTGATAGATATAGTCGCCTTCGGGTTTCCGAACGTACAACATACCCAAATCTTGAATCTGAGTAGGAGATGAGACTCGAATTCCCGTCTCTTCAAACAGCTCCCGTTCGGCTGCTGCGAGGGGAGTCTCATTTTCTTCGATTTTCCCCCCGGGGATTCCCCAAAGACCCTTTTCAGGACCCTTCGCTTGTTGGATCAGGAGAAGCTGCCCATCCACTTCGAGATAGCAAATAGAGGCCTGCCTCTTCGGGTGGAAATTAGGTAGTTGTTGGTCGCTGACTTGTACGCTCATAAAGATAAATTATAGCCCCCCTCTACCTCTCTGGCAATCAAATAGTCCTTCGGCTATCATCTCATTGATACGGGGAAGAAAAATGAAACGAATTTTTTTCTTAATAACTTTCGCTTTCTTTGTACAAGCAGAGACCATCCTGCCAGTGACGCTCCTCCTGCCAGACGATGTCTATGAAGAGCAGGTCCTTCGAGACCAGTACTTCTACCTCGAAGGGGGGACTGCTTATCTCGTGATCCCTTCACTCGGCCTCGGCTGGAGATGGCAGAGAAATCGATCGGGCATCGACATCTCGGCAGAAACTTCTCTCGCCTATTCGCTCCGGGCTAGCGCCTCTTTGATGGTTTATCCAAAACCTAACCTCTCCGACCAATGGTATTTCGGTCTCGGAGGCAGCGGCCTCTTTGCGCCTCTCCTATCCAGTCAGCACGGCCCCTTCGCCGGGGTAGGTCCCACCTTGAGCTTCGGGAAGAGTTATCAAAACGACAATCGCCAGCGCCGTTTCTTCCAGGGAACTATCGATCTTCTCTTCGACTCACATGCGCCTGTCCGCCCCTTGCCCTACGCCACTCTCATGTATGGCTGGGGATTTTAAGTCTTTATTTAAAAATGTAAGTTTCTTACAATATGGAGAAATCTGAGATAAGGAACGCCATTGACTAGTTCTTTAAAAACCGGGGAATTGATACGGAAAATTAAAGAACATATCCAGCGAGGGACGTACATCGTCAGCGCCCATGCACTGAAACGGCAAGATGAGCGCTTGCTCAACTTGGATGATGTGTTGTATGTATTAAAAAATGGAACCCGTGATAAAAGCAAAGATCTTTTTGATGTCAAATGGCAACAATGGAAATATGCGATCCGCGGAAAAACAATAGAATCCATCCATTTAAGGATCATCGTCTCGTTTGAAGAAGAAATGGTGATCATTACAGTGATGAGGATAAAATGAAAAAGCAGGGCATAGCAAGAAAGATAAAAACATTTGTGTATAAAGGGCTTGGTGTTCCCGTAAAGCTGATCAATGTGCCTATGAAAAAAGCGGCAGGAGTTTGGTGTCTTGATATCAATATGAACAAGCTCATGCAAATTGTTTTAGAAGCGATTATTCACAAACCAGCAGCCTTGACGGGGGATGAGCTTCGCTATATTCGAAAACACCTAGAAATGACGACAACCGAATTCGGCAAGACGTTCGGTGTAAGTCATGTAGCTGTGTTAAAATGGGAAGCGGAAGAAAACAGAATTTCACCCGCTCTTGAATTATGCATCCGTCTCTATGTCTTGAACCATTTACGAGCAAAAGATAAAGACTTTAGGGCTCTTTATAACGAGCTCCCTCTTGAGCAATTATCAAAAAAGAAGATTTATCCTCTTACTGTCGATGTGACGACCGAACATTTTAAAATTGCTCTTTAGATCCAACTCTTTAGTCTTTCGCTTAATCTGCCGCCTTTTATAGACTCTTAAAATATGAAACAGTGGCTGTTGCTCTTTTTCTGCGGATTTTTATGTGCGGAAACGCCGATGCAATCGGAGTTCTACGCAGCAGTGACTCCTCGCCTCGACGACTTTGTCGGCGAGACGTACTTCTACGTACAAGTGGGCGGCGCCTACATGGTCATGCCGATGGTGGGCGTGGGCTGGAGAGGGCAAAAAGATCGAGCAGGTCTCGACATCTCGTGGAGCAATGTCTTGATTACACTCAATCGGGTCAATGCCTCTATTTTGGTGTATCCGCGGCCCAACTTAGCAGAGGAATGGTACATTGGAGCGGGAGGAAGCCTGATCTCTGCGCCGAAGTTTCAAACATCGGCGACGCCTCTCGTGGGGCCCGGCCTGATCATCGGCAAGAGCTATTACAACAAGAATGGCAATCGCCGCTTTATGCAAGGGACGCTCGATTTTCTCTTCGCTCCCAAATTCCATTGGCTAACGCCACTCCCTTACGCGACCCTTACCTATGGCTGGGGTTTCTGAAGTTATTGATCAATCGTAACCAATAATCAATCGAGAGCTTTTCCATCGCAAAGGTCCGTTGTCGAAATTCCTCCTCGACTTGCTCGAGGTAGGCTTTTGTCACTTGGCTCCAGTCGGAGACGATGAGGACAGGGAGGTCTGCATAGAGGGGATCGAGCGTAGAAGTGCGGACGATTGGAATGGCTCCCATATAGAGAGACTCCCAGAGGCGATACGTATCGAGGCCGCTGCCGCGAGGGCAGAGGACGAACTTGGAGGCGCTAAGGTCGGCGAGATACCGTTCGAAAGAGAGAGAACTGCTTTTCCAACAGAAAGGGGCCTTGCAAAAAGCGTCATAGACGGGCTGCCTTTCAGGTGGATAGGTATTCGGAGAGAAGTTGAGGTACAAAAGCTTGGTCCTTGCGATGGGGCGCCGTTTGATGTGCACAAACGCATGGGGATTGTTGACGCTGTCGCCTTTGAAGTTGGAGATGCCGATCGGAATGGGGTGAAGCTTGTGGTGAATGGTGCCATCGCAATTTTCGACAAACCAAGCAATGAAGCGAGGATCGTCCAAAAATGATCGGTAAGGACCCGGCATTGCAAAATCGGAATTGTGGCTGATGAGGATGTAGGGATGCTGGATGAACGGATGGACATCGGAAAAAAAAGTGAGGAGATAATCGGCATTGACGAAGATCGTATGGCCTGCTTGAACTGCGAGGGGATCAAGAGAGCGGCCTCCTTCATCGTAGGAGTGATCCGCGTAGGCACGAAAGGCATCGCCAGAGATGAAGGGGAGCGGTGGGGGGGGGCGAATCGAGAGAGGGGGACAGCCTGCAGAACGGAGAGAAAGAGAAGCCACAGCCACTTCAAGCGGTAAGATTTCCTTTCAGGAAAGATTTGTTAGTGACCTGATGCTCTTCCGCTTGCGATCTTTTCTTCTAGAAGATCCACGCCCACTTTTCGCATTCCAAGACCTTGACCCAATCTATATCCTGGTCCTGGAAAAACAGGAACCGGGGAATTCCGGCGCGATTCTTCTCTCTGGCTTCTGCCACTTGGACGGGCTGCTTTCTCATGGGTTTTAAGCCAATAATGAGCTTTCCAGCCCTCGAGACCATCGAGGATCAATTTAGTAGTCAATGCAGAAAATAGGAAAACGAAAGAAATCGCAGTAGCGACCGAAGGTGCTCCGAGAATTCCCATCGCTGCTAAGGTGACAAAGATCGCAAGGGAGAAAATGTCGCGCGTCACGTTAGCCATTTCCGTGAGAACTCGTCGGCTTAAGATCTGAATATTGCGCTCGGTGAGGGGAAAGCCTGATTTGAAAGCATTTCCCACTTCATCTCCGCGCTGGAACCACTCAATCGCCTCTGCAATCGCTCCCACTCCTGGCACAGCCTGGACGGCGAGCAACCAAGGGGAAGTCTCGGCATTGTGGTAAATATTTTTTATATTTGTTAGTGGGTTCTGTATTTGAACCATTGTTAAATTCCTTATATTTTAAACGAAAATTATACCACTAATCAGGATACTTTTAAATAAAGGTGATTTTTTTAATGTAAACTCCTAAAAAAGAGCCGCTTAGCAACTTCAACTAAAGCGATGTAGACGAGGGTGATGCTACCGATCATCAGATAAAGGGCTAGCGGGATGGGGGCAAGACCAAAGAGAGCACCGAAAGAGGTATAGGGAAGGAAGAGGGTTCCGATAGCGACGATGAGGACAGCGAGAATGAGGGGGGAACTCGGCTTAGAGCTGAAGAGGAAACGGCGGGTGCGGATCGCAAGGACAACAAGGACAGCGGAGACGACGTTTTCGACGAACCAGCCACTTTGAAAAAGGGTTTGATCCGCGTGAAAATAGAAGAAGAGAAAGGCAAAGGTGGCATAATCGGCGAGTGAATTGAGAAGGCCAAAAAGGACCATGAAGCGACGAATGACGTGGAAGTCCCATTTGACCGGCTTCTCGATACGTTCGGAGTCGACGCGATCGGTCGCGAGGGCCATTTCGGGGAGGTCGCTGAAAAAGTTCGTGAGAAGCACTTGCTTAGGCAGGAGAGGAAGAAAAGGGAGAAAAAGAGAGATGCCGGCCATGCTAAACATGTTGCCGAAATTTGCGCTCGTCGCCATGTAGACATATTTCATTGTGTTGATAAAAGTACGGCGCCCTTCTTCGATACCGACGCGGAGGACGGATAGCTCTTTCTCGAGAAGGATGATGTCGGCCGCCTCTTTCGCAGCGTCCGCGCCGCTATCCACTGCAATGCCTACATCGGCGCTGTGGAGAGCTGATACGTCATTGATTCCATCGCCTAGATAGCCGACAACGTTGCCTGCCTGTCGCAAACTGAGAATGATTCGCTCTTTTTGGTTGGGCTCAAGCTGAGCAAAAATGTTCTTTTGGTAGACGATTTTATGGAGCGCTTCATCGCTCACTGTCTTGAGCTCTTCACCGCTGATGAGAAACGTGTGGTGAATGCCGAGCTGGGTAGCGACTTGCGCTGCGACCGAGCTGTGATCACCAGTGAGGATTTTGAGATGAACTCCTTTTTTCTTGAGCTCAGAGATGACTTCAACCGTGTCGGGTTTGATCGGATCGGTGAAATGAAGAAAGCCGAGGAATGTCAGGTGCTCTTCTTCAGAGCTCGAGCCATAGGCGAGGCTGAGGGTACGAAAGCCACTGCGACTCTTCTCTTCGAAATAAGCGTCGATCCGTTCTTTGTGTTCGGCAAATGGAGCAAGGGTTCCATCGGAGAGTTCCACTTGATCGCAGAGCGAAAGGATTTGAGGGACGGCGCCTTTGGAGATGAGGAGCGTTTGTCCTTGTTTTCGCACGACGATGCTGAGCCGCTTGCGGATGAAGTCGTAGGGGATTTCGTCGATTTTTTCCCAATCGGCCGCAGAGTGAGTTGCGTGAGCGAGGATCGCTTGATCAAGAGGATTTGTGTAGCCGCCTTGAAAATGAGCGTTTAAAAACCCATAGAGGCTCGCCTTATCGCTGGGAGATCCGTCGATTCCTACTGCGGTTGCGAGTTCGAGCTTGCCGGTCGTGATCGTCCCTGTTTTATCTGTGCAGAGAACATTCATCTGACCGAAGTTCTCAATCGACGGAAGCCGCCTGACAATCACTTTTTTCGCAGCCATCTGGCGAGCCCCATGCGACAGATTGACGCTGATGATGGCGGGGAGGAGCTGTGGCGTCAAGCCAACGGCAATTGCGAGAGCAAAGAGGAGCGATTCGATGAACGGTTTCTGGAGATAGACATTGACTGCAAAGATGAAAATGACAATCACCAGCGTGACTTGGAGTAAAAAGAAGCCAAACTTGCGAACTCCCAGCTCAAATGCCGTTTCTGGGGGGCGAAAGCGAATCTGCTCGACAAGGTGGCTGTATTCAGTTCCCTGTCCTGTCGCGACGACGATCGCCGTACCGCAGCCACTTGCTACCATGGTGCCGAGAAACAGGGAATTGGTCCGCTCCAGGTGGGGTCTTTCCAGCGGAGAGGGGCCTGGCCTCTTTTCCACTGGAGAGCTCTCTCCTGTCAATGACGCTTCATTGACGAAGAGGTGTGTCGATTCGAGGAGAACGCAGTCAGCGGGAACAAGGTCGCCTGCCCGTAGCACCACAATGTCGCCAGGGACAATCTTTTCATTGGAAAGTTCAACCTCCTTTCCATCGCGTAAGACGGCCGTTTTATTTTCAACGGCCCGAAGGAGCTCCTCGAGCGCATTCAAAGCGCCCCTCTCCTGGAAAAAACCGAGCACACCGCTTAAAATTACGATCGCCAGGATGATCGTGGCATCGGTGCGTCCTCCAAGGGAAACAGAGAGGATCGCTGCGCCGAGCAATAGCAAGATCAGCGGGCTTTTGAATTGGGAAAGGAAGAGGACAAGGCCCCTGCCTTGCTTGGGAGGCTTGAGCAAGTTGAGTCCGTAATGATGCAGGCGATACGTCGCTTCTTGGCTAGTAAGTCCCCCTTGCCTACTCCTCAAATGCAGGAAAAGCTGATCGGTAGGCCAATGCCAAAAGGCAAACTTATTTTTGCTGCGCATAGCCTTGCATCGTAGAGCCCTCGGCCCCCCTTGTCAACCCGTAACCAAACAGAGACCAAGAAGTACCACGAAGTTTTTTTGACGAGCAACAAAATAAAAAAAGAAAAAAAATTCCTTAATGGTTTTTTTCCCAGAGCTTGAGGTATTTGTAGAACGTGCTGTTGGAGTTATAGAGAGAGACGATGAAGCCTTCTCGACCTAAGAGAAAACCCCGCTGGAAAAAGTAGCAGCGGAAGAACGTATAGAGACTGCGGAAGAAGGCCTTGAGGAGAGAGGAGGAGCGTTTGCGGGCGTGTTGCTGTGCAAAAAGGGTCGAATAGAGCTGCATTTTCGAGAGGAATTCGGCGGTGGAGCGAAAAGGAGTATGGAGGATGGGCGAGTGAAGAGGGCGAGTGGAGAGGCCATCGGTGATGACTGCTTCGTGGACTTCAACAGGGGAGTAATGGGTCATTTTTCTGTGGTAGAGACGGAAGACTCGATCGGGAAACCAACCGCACCCTTTGATGTGTTTGCCATTGTAAAAATTATGGCGAGGGATGGAGTAGACGATCTGAGGATCGAGGGTGAGGGCAGAGAGTTCGGTGAGGAGAGCGGGGGAGCAGACTTCATCTGTATCGAGAGCGAGAATCCAATCGTGCGAAGCAAGCTGGGCTGCTTTGTTGCGCAAGGAGCCAAAGCCGATGAAGGAGTGTTGTACTACTTTGACATTGGCGTAGCGACGGGCGATCGAGAGAGTCTCATCGGTCGATCCATTGTCGAGGAGAATCACCTCGGAAAAAGAGCGAACTGAATCGAGCGTTCGCTCGAGAGTCTGCGCAGAATTCTTAGCGAGGATGCAAACTGTAATCATTTTAGATGAAAATTCTAGCACAAAAGAATTAAAAGATCATGTATTCTTATTTTTTTCAAAGAGAGTTTTATGCGACATGCCTTTACATATGATGATGTGGCGTTGGTCCCCCAATTCAACAACATCCCCTCGAGAACAGAGCCTTCGTTAGAGACGTGGCTAACGCGCAAGCTGAAGATCAATATCCCTATTCTTGCTGCCAATATGGATACCGTGATCAGCGAAGAGCTGGCTGAAATCTTGATCGAACAAGGGTCGATTCCCATTTATCATCGCTTCACGACTTTCGAAGACCAGATGAAATGGGTCAAAAAATTTAAAGGAAAGACGTTTATCTCCTGTGGCATTCAAAAGCTCGATGATACGCGAAAACTGCTCGATTTAGGAGCTCTCGGAGCATGCATCGACGTCGCCCATGGCCACTCGGATCGGATGTTCCAACACATCGAGGAACTCAAAAGAACCCACCCCAATCACGCAGTGATCGCCGGCAATGTGTGCACGGCGATGGCCTATCACGACCTGGTGAATGCCGGAGCCGATGCGGTGAAGGTGGGCGTAGGCCCTGGAGCCGCCTGCACGACGCGGATGGTGACTGGATTTGGCGTGCCCCAATTTAGCGCAGTGCAAGATTGCGCTCGGATCGCTGAGAAACTAAGAGTCCCTCTGATTGCTGACGGGGGGATTCGGACGAGCCGAGACGTGGTGCTGGCTTTGGCGGCAGGAGCCAGCACAGTCATGGTTGGAAAGCTCTTCGCCCAAACAGAAGAGAGCGCCGCAAAGAAACGGAAGGGCCGTCGAGGAAGGGAAGCAAAGTTCCGAGGACAGGCGTCGGCCGATTTCCAAAATGAATTTTACGGCGGCCTGAAAGCCAAGACCGTGGCCGAAGGAATCGACTTTTGGGGGCCGGTTACAGGCACTGCCGAAGATCTCATCAATCTTCTTTTAGGGGGCATTCGAAGCGGAATGACCTACGGCGGAGCCCGAAGCATCAAGGAGTTACAACGAAAAGCTGAGTTTGTCCAAGTCTCGCCCGCCTACATTCATGAGAGTCGGCCTCGCCCAGATTGACCCCTTTCGCTATAATGAAGAAAGGTGTTCTATGGTAAAAGATTTCTTGCATGCGGGGAAAAAGATCTATGACTCTGTTCATGGATTCATTACCTTCGATGAATTTGAAAAGGAATTAATCGATTCAATTCCTTTCCAAAGGCTCCATTATATCCACCAGCTTGGCATTGCCTATCTCGTCTACCCAGGAGCGACCCATACTCGCTTTGAGCACTCGCTTGGCGTCATGGCGCTTGCGTCACTCATGTTCGATAAAATCTGCAAGTCGGTTCGCCCTGACGTCTTTCACTTCGTGCCGCGCAAAGGCTCCTCCGATTTCCTATACTGGCGCAGAGTTCTCCGGATGGCGGCCCTCTGCCACGACCTTGGCCACTTACCCTTTTCCCACGTTGCCGAACGAGAACTATTAGGAGAGCAGGGCCACGAGCAAATGACGCTCAAGATCATCGACAGCAACCACCTCAAACCGGTCTGGGAAAAACTCCGAGCCGCTCCCTCCTACATGGAAGATCTGATCGAACGAGACATCATCGAAGACATCAAAAAAATTTCCCTTGGAGAAGCGAAGTGGAAAGCACTCACCGGCAAATCGCTCTCGCCATGGGAACGAATTGTATCTGAAGTGATTACCGGCAACTTCTTTGGCGCTGACCGAATCGACTACTTGCTCCGCGATGCGAAGAGCACCGGAGTCGCCTACGGCCTCTTTGATTACCATCAGTTGATCGAAATGCTCCGCATCTTGCCGAGCGTCGACCGAGGAAGCGATGAACTGCAACTCGGCATCGATGAAAACGGCCTCGAATCGTGCGAAGCACTTCTCTTGGCTCGCCACTTCATGCACCGACGTATTTACCAATACTCGTCAGTCAAGGCGTACAACTTCCACCTTCGCAGATACATGCAGGCGAACTTTTCTCCCTCGCTACTCCAAAATGTCGACGAATATCTAGCGATCAGCGACACCGATGTGATCTCTTCTCTCAACAAAGCCGCTAGAGACCCACGCCTCCCTGGTCATGCGGACGCCAAGTGCATCATCTACCGACAACACCGCTTCCGCGCCATTGCCCTGCCAGAGCAGATGACGGAAAAAGAGCTCAAAGATTTCAAAGTAAAGCAGAAACTCAAAGATTCAGAAATTGAGTGGGAATTTCACCCGCCCGAGGCGATCTGCGACCGCCTCTCGTTCCCCGTTTCTCGTCGCCACGTCATCGTCCAAAAAGCGCGCGATTGCTCAGACCTTTTGCTAAAAATTCCTTCCAAAAAATCGAATTGGGTTTATATTCCTCCTGAACGCGATTTTGAACTCGTCCGCTTCCTAGAGAATTGGGTCTAATGTTCCGTAAATTCTTCCAAGAACTTATCTCCTTCCAAAAAAGTGAACGGCTGTTCATTTTCTTTGCCATGGTCGTCGGCTTTTCGATCGCGGCCGAATACGGCATCACCCGCCCCGCCAGCAACTCTCTCTTCCTCACCCTTTTCTCTTCTCATGCCTTTCCCTGGGTTTGGCTGGCTACAGTTCCTCTCAACCTGCTCATCATCACCCTCTATAACCGATTTTTACCTCGCCTCGGTCCTTGGAAAATGCTCGCCACGATTGCTATCGCCGTCACCGTCGTCAATTGTGCGACCGGTTGGCTCCTCGCATTTTTCCCCGGCTTGATCTTTTTCCAATTCGCCTGGAAGGACATCTACGTTCTCCTCATGTTCAAACAGCTTTGGTCGCTCATCCATAGCACGATTCCGTCTCACCGAGCCAAGTACCTCTACGGAGCGATCTTTGGCGTTGGAACGGTCGGCTCTGTCCTCGGCAGCCTTATCCCTGGTTTCCTCGCCGTCGAGATCGGTTCGCAGCAGATCTTTTACTTCACCGTCCCAATTTACGCTCTTCTCCTCTGGTCCTATCGAAAAGCCTACCACTACAGCGCTCTCAGCCAAACCTCCTTCCCGCAAGACTTGAGCACCGACCACCGCCCTCGAGAAGGATTTGCCCTCATCTTCCGCTCCCGCTTTCTACTCTCCATTCTCCTCCTCGTCATCCTCATGCAGGTTTCAGTTGCCCTCCTCGAGTTCCAATTCAACGCCCGCCTCGAGCAGAACATTTTATCCCCCGACCTACGCACCGAGTACATGGGGCGAATGGTCTTCTTCATGAACTTGATCAGCGGCCTCTTTCAGTGGATCGGCTCATTCCTCCTCGTCCACACCCTCGGCGTCCGTGGCAGCCACCTCACAATTCCGCTCCTCCTCATCATCAACGCCGTCGGCACCCTTTTCGTCCCTTCCTTCGGCATGCTCTCATTTGCCTTCGTCTTCATCAAGGCAGTCGACTTTTCCCTCTTCGGCATCACCCGAGAAATGCTCTACATCCCGCTTCAACTCGATGAGAAATTTCGCGCCAAAGCAGTCATCGACGTCTTCGCCTACCGGACCTCCAAGGCGCTCGTCTCCCTCTGCATCCTTGCGCTCCAATTCTTTGCTACCGGAAATCTTCTCTTCTGGATCAGCGGCGCCTCTTTAGGCGTGCTCATCCTCTGGATTGGTGTGGTGTGGTTCTTGTTGCGAAAGCACTATCCGAAAACGCCCATTCCTCAAATGTAAGGAGTTGAGGGCGACGAGGATCTATTCCCGTGCTCCCGTCTCTTTTATAAATTCTTATACCGCTCGTGATTCAAGAACCGAGAGCTGGCATCGTCGGCTTTTCCTGCGGAATACCCCTCTTCACTCGCGCCTTGCGAGACGCAATGGTCGCTCGCTCCAGAGGGGTATTCCGCGGGAGCCTCCTTGCCATCTCCCGATTCTTG
>JAGWKU010000020.1 GCA_028873375.1 Verrucomicrobiota bacterium | reverse complement strand
CATTTTAAATCAGAGATCCGAGAGCCGATCGGTACCCGCACCTCTCCTGGCTCCTGAACAGCCCCTTCCAGGCGTACTGCAAGCTCTGTTAACTCTCCAATGACCAAATGGAGGGGCTCCAAGACCCTCGCCCCGGGCTGGATTTCTTTTAAATTGGCTAGACGCTTAGGCTTCACCTTTCGAAGAACCTCTTCCAAAGGAGTCCCCTTCTCAATCGAATAGACGCCGGGATAGGTAACTTGCCCCTCAACAGAAACTTCTATGAGAGGAGGCCTTGCAAGAGGAGCTCCTAAAAGACAAGAATGAATTTTAGCAATTGTGAAAAGGGTGGCGATGAGGAGAAGAAGAGTGATGGTGAGAAGCCATTCAGCAAGGCGTAAAGTTTCTTTTTGAGATGACGGCGCTGGAGATTTTCCGGCGCCGTTATCCGTTGAAGAATCCACGTTTATTGTGCGTGAACGATTTGAGGCTCTGGATAAATAACCACTTTTCGAAGCTCACTATCATCTTTCAAGTGAGAGGGGAGATTTGCATAATGGAAATCTGCCACAATCTTCAATGTGCAAGCTGCCACGCCCATTGCTAGAAGAGCAATCAAAGGCACAATCGGACCTCCAAGCACCCAAGCCAGAATAGCAATTACACTCATAGCGAGTGCAGTGACCACTTTGGTCGTTTTAAGAAGCAAATTCGTCTTGAGAGACTGAAGATCTTTCTTATCCACCGCTTGGAGGTTAGATTTGCCTTCTAAATCACCGATCTCTTTGTATTGAAAGCCTATCTCGGCAAGTTCGCTACTATTAGCAATTGCACAAGATACATCGAGAGCTCTAAATACAGAAGAGGGCATCGGAGCAAAATGAGAAAGAGATTCGAGAACATAAACAGCCGCCTCAGCTGTTTTGTTGATTGTTCCGAAAGCTTTTTGCGCTCCAGGCTCCTTCGCTAACTCATAGAATGCTCCTGCCGCTTTAGGAACTGCCACAGCAACCGCAAGAGGACATGTATAGGTAGCCGCCGTTTCAAATACGGTAGCCGCTCGACTAAATGACTTTAAATTTTCAGAAGATGCTCCCGAATGTCTTGCAATTTCTACGCCTGTCTCTAAAATTCTTTGACCCAAGCGGTTTACATAATAAGCACCCGCTCCAGACAGTAGATAATCGGTGATTTTTGTAGACCACGGATCGAGGGCTTTGCGGTTCTCTACAAGACTCTTTTTGCCATCGAGTGATGTATAACCGGTTCCTGCATCATTATGAATGTAGGTTCGGAGTGCGTTTGGAATTGCGACTGACATAACTTCACCTCATTTTTACTATTTTTAATAGTCTCGCAATCATAACTTTACGAGAATTTTTATCAAAGACAAAAAATCATTCAAAAAGAGGAGAGGAAGAGAGCCCCCTGAGCCAGTCGGCAGCTAGCATGCGCGGTTTGCCTTCCGGTTGCACTTGGAGAAGCTTCAAAGCGTCTTTTCCGCAACCGACAATCAATTCTTTAGGTGAAAGAAACGCTCGAGGCGTTCCTTGCTGTTTTTCTACAGTAGCTCGAAAAATTTTGAATCGCTTTCCGGCCACAGAACACCACGCACCAGGGCGAGGATTGAAGGCGCGGATGAGATTGTGAAGCTCTTCAGCACTCTTTGTCCAATCGATTTCCCCTTCTTCCGGCTCGATTTTGGCCGCATAGGTCACTTGAGCTGGGTCTTGTGGCGTTGCTGTCACAGTGCCCTCTCCAAAGGCTTTTAACACCGATAACAAGAGAGGCTTCGATTCATCACACAGAACTTTTTCAAGTTCCCCTGCCGTCATTTCGGGAGGAATAGAAATTTTAGTTTCAGCAATGACATCGCCTGCGTCGAGTTGCTTGACCATTTTTTGGACGCATACACCAGTCTCCGTTTCGCCATTCATCAAGCACCGTTGGATGGGGGCAGCTCCCCGGTATTTGGGGAGCAGGCTAGCGTGGACGTTGACGCAACCCATCGAAGGGATATCCAATAATTTTTGGGGCAAAATTTGTCCAAATGCGACGACAACATAGAGGTCAGCAGAAAGAGCTTGCAATTGCGTTAAAAATTCGGGTTCTGAAGCCTTTTGTGGCTGCAAAATCGGAACATTTGGCAAGCGAGTTTGAGCGACTTGTTTAACAAACGAGGGAGTTAATTGAAGAGAGCGCCCTTTAGGGCGATCGGGCTGCGTCACAATCGCCGCAATGGAGATCTTATTGTCGATGAGGAATTCTAAGATGTCACCAGCAAAGAGAGGAGTGCCAAAAAAAACGATCGTCGGGAGTTTCACTCTTCGAAATATTCTTCCTCTGAATCTTGATCGCCTTTCTTGGTGACGCCTTCAAGCCCAATGAGACCCCGTTTCGAGGTGCGGCAAAATTCAATCCAGTGCTGCACTTCTTGACAGGGATCAATTTCTTGTTCGATTTGCTTTAACGCATCTTCCAAATGAAGACCTGAACGATATGTAATTTTAAAGGCTTTCGAGAGAGCAACTCTCACATCGAGCGGAAATTTATGCCTCTTCAAACCAATGATGTTGATGCCGCCGAATTTGTAGGGAAACCCACCGCCGACGGTAAAGGGAGGAATATCGCGAGGGACGCGGCTAAAGCCGCCGACCATGGCATGCTTCCCAATACGAGAGAATTGATGGATCGGAGTCATTCCGCCGATGATGGCAAAATCTTCCACAATCACATGCCCTGCGAGCATGGCGCTATTCGACATGATGACTCGGTTGCCGATTTCGCAATTGTGAGCGACATGGCAATAGGCCATGATCAGACATTCATCGCCAATTTTAACGGTGGAATTTTCCTGGCATGAGGAGTTGATCGTGACAAATTCTCGAATTTCGCAGCGCTTGCCGATTGTGACATAGGTCTTCTCTCCGCGAAACTTGAGATCTTGTGTTTTTGTTCCAATGCTTGCGCTTGGCCAAATGATCGTCCCTTCGCCAATCGTCGTAAAGCCATCGATATAGGCATGCGATTTGATGACGACATTGTCCTCGAGGGTAACTGTACCTTTGACCACGGCAAACGCTTCGATGGTGACATTGTTGCCGATGTTGGCTCCGGGTTCGACCAGCGCTAGAGGATGAATATTAGATTTGGATGTAGACATGGGTTCCCGATTTCTATAGTTTCTCTTTATCAACCATAGCAAAACTCAATTCAGCTTCTACCGCAAGCTGATCGCCAATCATAACTTTTGCTTTGATTTTTCCTCCATTTCCACTGATATGTAGGCCTTGGACGTGGAGATGGAGGACATCCCCAGGCGTTACAGGGCGGCGAAACTTGGCCGCCGTTACATTCAATAACACAGCAATTTTTTTATCGTACCCTTTTTGGTGCACCAAAATACCGCCCGTTTGCGCAATCGCTTCAAGAATCAATACACCAGGGAAAATCGGAACTCCAGGGAAGTGGCCCTGGAAAAAGGGTTCGTTGACAGTCACATTCTTTACACCAATAATTTCATTGGCTTCAAGGTCAATGTGGACAATGCGATCGACCATTAAAAATGGATAGCGATGTGGTAAAATTTTCTCGATTTCTTTGGCCGAGAATACAGTTCGGTCGAGAGGACGTTCAGCCATTGATCAATGCTCCTTTGAGCGCGTTTGAAATTGCTTTGGCAAATGCTACGTTGCTCGTGTGTCCTGAGCGGACCGCGAGTATGTGTGCGTGGAGGGGATCTCCAAGTAGGGCGAGGTCTCCCACCAAGTCGAGTACTTTATGGCGGACCATTTCATCGGGAAAGCGAGCGCCATCTGGATTCAAAACTCGATTTTCTCGAATCACCAGAGCATTTTCTAGGCCTCCTCCTTTGATAAAGCCCTTTTCAATCAGAGGATGAATTTCTTCATACAGAGAAAATGTGCGACACATCGAAATTTGCGACTTGTACGTTTCTGGCGATATCAGCGAAGAAAAATATTGAGAGCCAATCAGTGAAGACTGTGGATAATACAAGGTATAGCTAATTCGAAATTCTTTTGAAGGAAGGGCAACGAGATGGATCTCCCCTTCTGACCAGTGAATAGGCTGCTCTATTTGAAGAATCTCAAGAGGAGCATCGAGCCTCTGAACGCCTGCCTCTTCAATCATGCGAACAAATTGATTGGCACTTCCATCTCCGATGGGAATCTCAGGTCCTTCTACCTGGATCCGTAGATTGTGAATTCCACAAGCATGCAGAGCGGAAAGGATGTGTTCTACGAGCTGAATCGAGGCCTCTTGGCGGACGAGGCGAGTACAACGAGCCGTTTCTCGGACAAATTCGAGCAGAGCTGGAATTTCTGGCTTCTCAGGGAGATCGACTCGCTGAAAGACTAGGCCAGTATTTGCTGTTGCAGGAACAAGTCGAATGGAGCAGGGGACGCCAGTAAACAATCCAATCCCGGCAAACGCGACAGGTTGTTTAAGAGTGGCCTGCATTGAGGTTGAGGAGATTTTAGTCAAATCGACCCCATGCCATTCGTTTCAAAAAAGGACATATTGTTTTGTGTAAAGACTACCAAAAACTTAATCGAGAGTCCTATATTCGAGCAACTTTTTCTTCCAAAATCGGTCCACCAAAAGACCAAAAAAGCAAAAAATGCTCACTAAAAAAATAGTTAGATCCCCCCACCAAACATACAGTGTTGGGTGGAATCGAATCGGCATTTTGAGCGACAATACCCCCGCTTTCTCGCCAGGAAAAACATGCAACGGATTCCCAAAACTGTCGATGGCTGCTGTGACGCCCGTATTGCAAGCCCGGAGCACACACACACCATTTTCAGCCGCTCGTAAACGGCCGTGGTCGTAGTGTTGCAGAGCTAACTTGCTCTCAGGAAACCAAGCGTTATTGGAAATATTGACAAAGAGCTCTGCTCCTGCTTGCCGAATTTCTCGGATGAGGTGACTGTACGTTTCCTCTGCACAAATCGAAATTCCCATCGGATAGACTCCTCGAAACACATGGGCTCGCACTCCCGCGTCAAAAGAATCGGCCACCCCAAATTGATGAGCAGCGAAGTTGGAAAAAAATTCCCAATCGCCCAGCGGAAGATATTCTCCCATCGGAACCAAGATCCGCTTCTCGTACCGGTCGATCGTCTGTCCCTTGGGAAAAAAATGAAAAGCGGCGTTGTATTTCCGTTGTTCTTCCCGACCCTCTAACCCAGCGATCACCTCTGCATGGTACCGATTCGCCAAGCTCTGCATCCAAAACGCATTGCTTACCTCCCAGCGATTCTCAGTTATTTTGACCGCATACGGACTCACGAGCGGAGGAAAATCGGCTTCTGCCGTCTCTCCAAAATGAGCTTTCCAAAACTCACGAACAACGTCTAGAGAATAGAGCACACGAGCAGCTCCTCCCGGGAGAGCTCCCTCGGGAAGGGCAATCAAATCAAACTGAGAGCTGCCTGTATTCCTCAAATAAGTGAGAATTCGATCCCATTGCACTAACAATGGGACGAACTCTTTTGAATGAATGAAATCTTTTTGGAAAGGAGTCAATGCCGTCTGAACCAATGCAACCGAAATCTCCTTTCCCTCTTTCAGTTTTGATTCCCATACCGCCTGGTGGATCGCACCAAATGCGTAAGGGAAGAGCGTCATCGTTGCCCATATAGCCCAGTTCTTTTTTGTCTTGAGCAGAAGAGCTCGTAAGCCCAAGAGATTGGTCAACACCACCCAAAATGAAAGGCCATAAATGCCCCATACCGAGGCCCATTGGATTGAAAACCGATTCGCAGCCAAACAAAGTCCCATGGGATCCCACGGAAAACCGGTGCAAGGCAGCAGCCAAGCCACCTCCATGAAGACCCAAAAACCAGCCATCCCTAAGACTTGCGGCCAGCGAAGCGGTAGCCGAATCCACTTCGTCAAAAATGCAAATTGAAGTCCCATTGAGAATAGAAGAAATGCATACACGAGGAAAATAAGTGGCCCCATGTACTTAGTCGATGTAAGCCAGCTTAGGTGAACTGCCTGCACTGCCGCATACCAAGCGACGGTGACCCAAAAACGGCGCTCCGGAAGCTGCAGCAACGCATACCAAAAGAGAGCGTACCCGATGCACCCAGCAACCATCGAAAAAGGAACATTCCACGCTGGCTGACCAAATGCGACAAAGAAAAAACTCAATAGAAAAAGGCTTCTCTTATGGAAGTCGGAGAGAAGCGCCGGAGAACCCATGATTGCTCTCTTTCGCCGGAAGTTGCGTACCGTGGAGCATTACCATCACTAATCCACCGATAATCGCTAAATTTTTCAGAAACATAATCTGTTGTAAGTCTCGCTCTGCTCCCTCGACAAACCAGAATTGATGGCAGAGAATCGTCGTCGGAAGAAGAAACGCAATGAGCAACCCTGCTCCCATCCGCTCTCTCACTCCTAGAAGAAGAAGCAATCCGCCGATCAACTCGAGCAGCGTAGCGAGGATGAGGAGAAGAGGACTCCAAGGAACAAGCGTCGCAAGCAGCTCTTGCAAGTTCGGGAAATAATCAGCGTACGCTTGCCAATCGGTCAAGATGCTCGTTAGAGTTCTTTCAGTCTCATGCCAATGAAAAATTTTATTCACACCAGACGCAAGAAAGAGAAGGCTTAAGAAAAACCTCACTAGAACGGTCGACCCTGCTTTAATTGCTCTCATATACTTAAGAATTGCAGATCCAACGATATTTTTCTAGATTGCTCGGCGCCTCCCAGGTAAAATCGTTGGCGATGAACCCCGCCCTAAAGGACGGGGAATGATTTGGGAGGAGTTTCGAACTCCCCCCAAATTTGGATGTGAATTACCCGGCCCTAAAGGACCGGGTTTCAGGAGACCTGATGAAACAGAGTTTTTGCGATACCCACACCCTTGCCTTTCTAAAAAGCTGGACCGGAACCAGGCCTTTGGACCTCTGTCTGAGCGAGTATTTTCGCTCTCATAAGAGCCTGGGAGCCAATGACCGACGAAAAGTAGGGGAAGCCATTTATGTCCTTGTTCGCTGGAAAAGCCTCTTTGACTGCCTCGAGCCTTTTAACTCCTCTTTCAAACGGCTCAGCCTTTACCACCAAAAGTCCATCGAAGAGTGGAGAAAAGACCCCCGAGTGGAAGAAGCGGCCCGCTTTGGCCTTTCCCCCTTCCTTTTCAAAAAAATTCTTACCGCCTATGGCCCTGATAACGGAAGAGAGCTCGCTGAAGCCCTCAATACCACCGCCCCTACCGCCGTTCGAGCCAATCTTCTCAAAATCACTCGCGAAGAACTCCTCCAAAAGTGGGAAGGCCGCTTTTCCATTTCTCCTTCGCTCCGCAGCCCAACTGCGCTTCTTTTTTCCAAACGAGAACCTCTCTTTGCTCTCCCTGAATTCAAAGAGGGGCTATTCGAAGTACAAGACGAAGGAAGCCAATGCATCGCTGATTTGATCGAGGCGAAGAGCGGAGATCGAATCCTCGATTATTGCAGCGGATCAGGTGGAAAAAGTTTAGCAATCGCCCCAGGCATGAAGGGAAAAGGAGAGCTTTATCTCCACGATATCCGAACCTCTTCTCTCGACGAAGCTAAACGCCGCCTCCGCCGAGCCGGCGTGCAAAATGCCCAACTCCTTCCCCCCGATCACCCCACTCTCTCCAAGCTCCTCGGAAAAATGGACTGGGTTTTGGTCGACGCGCCCTGCACCGGCACGGGAACCTTGCGCCGCAACCCTGACATGAAATGGAAAATCGACGCCCCAATGGTCGAACGATTGGTCGAAGAACAACGGAAGATTTTTACCCAAGCCCTCCGCTATTTAAAGCCCGAAGGTAAAATCGTCTATGCAACTTGCAGTATTCTTCCCGAAGAAAATCGCTCCCAAGTCGAATTTTTTCTTCACACCCTTCCCCTTGTTCTTGAACGAGAGCTACACCTCCTTCCCGAAATCGGCGGATGCGACGGATTTTTTGCCGCTGTATTCAGAAAATGTGGAAAAAGATAAAATCTTTACGATTGGAGATTATGATGCGACATGCCATTTGTTTTTTGCTTCTTTGTTCCGCTCTTGTAGCGGAAGTTCCTCAGATCGAATATTCCGATAACCACAAAATCGGAATTCAAAATTCCATCCTCGCCAAAGTGAATGGCACGACGATTTCGATGATGGATGTGAAGAAAAAACTCGACCTCGCCTTCCATCAATTTTATCCACACCTGGCCCAATCGAATGAAGCTCGCTTTCAATTTTATCAAACGAGCTGGCGCTCGATGCTCATGGAAATGATCGACCATGAGCTCATTTTGGCTGATGCCTCTGAAAAAGAAGTGAAGTTGACGGATGCTGAAGTGCGCGAAGAGATTGAAAATCGATTTGGCCCCAATGTTATGTCGACCCTTGACCGCATTGGAATTGTCTATGAAGAAGCATGGAAACTCATTAAGAATGAAATCACCGTCCAGAGAATGACTTGGTGGTTCATCAACTCGAAAGCGATTTCCCAAGTCACTCCGCAAGAAATTCGACAAGCCTATCGCCTCTATCTCAAAGAACACCCTCCCTATACCCAGTGGAATTATTCGGTCATCACGATCCGAGCCAAAGAATCGCTTCCTCTTGCACAAGAGCTCCATGAAAAAATTGTGGCGGCCCTCGACAAAGCAACTGAGACGATCCAAGAATTTGAAAAAGAGCATCCCGACGTCTCCATTTCTGTTTCAACAGATTACACGGCGAAAGATACTGAGCTCTCCAGTTCTCACCGCGATCCTCTCTCTTCCCTTGCAGTAGGAACTTACAGCGCTCCCGTAGAACAGCTATCACGCGATAAGCAAAAAGTATGCCGCATGTTCCACCTCAAAGAAAAAGAAGAGCACCCTGCTCCTACATTTGAAGAACTTTCCCCCAAATTGAAAAATGACCTTCTCCAAAAGGTAGCGGGTGAAATTTCTCACTCCTATCTTGAGAAACTCCGCAAACACTTCCGCTTTGATGAAGCACACTTAAAAGAAGTGCTTCCAGAAGACTTCCAGCCTTTCGTTCTGGAATGAACCAAACTGAGCTTCTCCGCTTTCTAGAAGAAATCGGCGCCCGCCCAAAGAAGAGACTTTCGCAAAACTTTTTGATCGATGGGAACATCGTCCGAAAAATCGTCCAACTCGCTGAAGTCCAACCCGGCGATCAGGTCCTCGAAATTGGACCCGGTCCCGGCGCCCTTACTGAAGAGCTCCTAGCCCGGGGGGCCTCGGTCCTCGCCGTTGAAAAAGACCCCCTCTTTGCTCGCCATCTCGAGCGGTTCCAAACCCCCGATAAGCGCCTAGAAGTCCACTGCGACGACATTCTCCGCTACGAACTGCCTCACACCCGCTATAAGGTAGTCGCAAACCTCCCTTACCACATTACTACTCCTATCCTCGAAAAACTGTTCGAATGTCCCTTTCACTCGATCACCATCATGATCCAAAAAGAGGTCGCCGACCGAATCCGTGCCAAGCCCTCAACCAAAGAATTCGGATCTCTCACCCTTTTCCTCCAATTTTATTCCACCCTCCACTCCTCCTTCACCGTCTCTGCCTCCTGCTTCTATCCCCGCCCTTCCGTCGATTCGACCGTCCTTCGCCTTAACTCACGCCCCCTTCCAGACATCGATCCCAACCAACTCTTTCCCCTCATCCGCAAGGCTTACCAACAACGGCGAAAAACCCTCGTCTCTAGCCTTCGCTCCCTCTACCCCAATCTCTCTTCCACCCTCGAAGCCCTCCACCTATCTACTAAAGCCCGCCCCGAAGAGCTCACTCTCGAGCAATGGATCTCCCTCGCTCACCTCCTCCAAATGTAAAGCAGCTTTACATTTGAAAGTCAGAATGCAGAACTAGACAGTCGGGGGAAGCCCCGCTGCCCCAAGATAGAAGGGTTCTTCTAAAAAGGCCCCTGGGCCGAAGGGGCTGCGGAATCGGGAAAAAGGTCCAGTGAACCTTTTTCCCGCGGAGCAGGTGAGCGAAGCGAACTGGCCGGAACATCCCGACAGGCTATAGCGAGCCATGCTTTTCCTTATTTATTCAATAATAGGCTGAGGGTGAGGAGGTTAACGGAAAATCTTGTGCCATGTCTCTTGTAAAACAAAGAGAAGCGTCGGCTCTACGAGTTCATTAGCGAGGAGATCCCCTTTAGATAGGAGAGCCCCCCGCTCATCAAAAAGGCAGATTTCCCCTACTTTTTCCCCTTTTTGAATCGGAAGAGCAGGGGGGTTCCAATGGATGAAGGCCTTGGTTTGTGGCTCTTCAGAGGGGTAGTAGGAAATAGAAAGATCCTGAGCTAGAGACGCTTTTAAGGCGCCCCCTTTTGCTCCCTGGATGTTCTTATGGTAAACCTCAGTTGAGGAAAGGAGAAGCCGGTGTTGCTTCGTCTCTGCAAAGGCAGTCTCGAAGAGGCGCTTCGCATCATTGAAACACCGCTCATGCCTTTTCGGGCTACCGATTAAGACAGCAACCAAGGTCCTTCCTTCATGGGTGGCTGCAGCGACGAGAGTATTCGACGCCGCGCTGTGATACCCCGTCTTCCCCCCGATCGCTTTGGGATAGAAGTATTTGTTATCAGGTAAAACGAGTCGATTGAACTGCTTTAGCTCCGTTTGCGGCTGCTTATTGGTCTTGGACTTTACATATCCCTGTTTAATGATGATTTCTCGAAAGGTGGGGATCTGAAAGGCCTTCATCGCCAATCGGCCCATATCATAGGCAGTTGTAAGATGTTCAGGGTGATGAAGTCCGTGAGGATTTTGGAACTGCGTATGCAAGCATCCTTGTTGTCGGATGTACTGATTTAACTCTTCGATAAATTGAGGGACCGACCCGCTCGCTGCCTCTGCAAGAGCATTGGCTGCATCGTTCCCTGAGCAGAGAAGAAGCCCGTGAAGGAGGGCTTCTACAGTGACTACCTCTCCCTTGGCAAGGTGCATCGAGGTTCCATCGACTTCTTGCCAATACGAAGGTGATGTTGCCTCGCGGCCCACTGGCTTAAGTCGCACGGCTTCATGAGAGACGGTCACTTTTTGATCGAGAGGGAGCTTTTTCTGGTCGAGAAGAAAAAGAGCTGTAGCAATTTTGGTGATACTAGCGGGATAGGCTTGAGTATAAGCCTCTTTTTCATACAGAATGACGCCTGTCTCTGCATTCAAAAGAATGGCGGCGTTTGCCTGTACCTCTACTGAAAGGGGCGCGGCAACAAGAGCAATTGAAAAAAAGCTCAAGCACCAGATAATCAATCGCATGGTTAAAGTGTAGCCGGAGGGGCAGCGCCTCGTCAATAAAAACTGTGGATTGACAAGGAATCTTGATCTTCGTATACTAAAGAAACGGTGTTTCAGGCGATGGAGGAGGAAGCCATGCTGAATCCAATGCAGATCGAAGAATCTTATAAAGAGTTTATGGCCAATCTAGGTGATTGGCTCCATGATGGGATCACTCATATTGATCTCAAATTCCTCCATGAAGCGGACATTCTACAAACCCTCCAAGATGACAAGGGTGAGCCCGACGATCTGACTCAATATTTTCATGTCATTGAAAGCGTAGAAAAGGTGACTCTGTTCAATGAGCAGTTCATCGTTTGGATCATTCCTAAAATGGAATCGGACCAGCCTGTTACTTATGTTCTCATCGCTCTCAATCAACCGGAAAAAGCTCATCTTGAAATCGTCTTCACGACCCACGGTATCTATAATACTCCCCGCTACGTGCTCAAAGTACTACAGCATTTCTTGATTGATACGCTGGAAACAGAAGCGACGCTCATTTCGATCGAAAAAGGACAGTAATCAGGCGACCTTTTTGACAAGTGTGAGCACATTGGCACTTCCATCCCTTCGATAACGGACGTCGTCCATGTATTGTCGAATGAATAAAATGCCAAGCCCACCAATTTCCCTTTCTTCAAGGGAAGCGAGAGGATCAAAGGTCGTCTTCTGTTTCAGAGGATTGAAGGGAGGACCGCTATCGCGGATTTCAATCTCAATTCGGTTCCCTTCTCCCTCCTTTATTTCAATATCGACTTCACCTTCGGTATTTTTGTAGGCGTGCTGGATGATATTGACCAGAGCCTCTTCCGAAGCTAGCTCTACTTTTCGAGCATTCACTTCATCGAGACCGTGGAGGGCCAGTTGCTCGTGAATCCATCGGAGCATCAGGGGCAATTTATTCAACTTAGCAGAAAAGGTAATGTGCGCGTTCAAACTTTAAAATTGGTTTTTACCCAGTTTTTTCTACCATTCGGACGAAATCACGTCGACTATTTTCTGCGATAATCGACGATAAATTGGTTTTGTCGCCGCTTCGACCGCTGATTCAATCGGTTCAAGCTGGCCTAAAGAGAATGGCAGAACACTCACCAATTTCCCATTGTACGAGAAGGTGAGCTCTTGCAGAGAATCTCCATCGATGTAGTCGTAATCAGCTTCTGCCGTCAGACGATAAGGTCCAAAGACAATTTCATCAGACGTTTCGCGATAGACTGTTGCCTCGACCTCTATTATTTTTCTCCCTTCAATGGCAAGGAGGTTTTTTTTCACTTTATTTTCAATTTTTTGAGGGTCGCGTCGAAATCCAATGGTTTCATTGCGATCATTCAAGATCGCAACTTCAAGGCGATAGTCAGCATGTCGATGGAGAACAGTCCCAAGTCCTGAAGAAGAGAGTGTAGATACTAATTCGGATGTGAATGATCCATCTTCATCCCCTTTAGCAAAAGGGACCATAAATGTAGGAACGGATCGCTGAGAACACTCGGGCCCCCATCGATATCCGCAACTAGCAAAAAGAAGGCTAAGGAGTAGAAGTCTTTTGCAGAGCATCGAGTTTTTGCCGAGCTGACTCTGCGGCTTTTGTAGTGGGGTATTTAGCGACTACTTTGTTGTAATACAACAAAGAAGCAGGAAGCTTGTGAGTCCGCTCAAAAAAGCGGCCTGTTTCAAAGAGATTTTGTGCAAAAAGTTCTTGCGTCTCAGCTACTACAGTCTCCGCTTCTTTCAATCGCAATTCCCGGGGAAAAGCAAGATGGAATTTGCGCAAATTAACTTCCGCCAAATCAAGCAGATCGAGATCCAAGCTCGTGTTTTTACACTGCTCTAAATAGATGCGGTTAATTTCAAGATAGGCTGCTGCGGCCGCTTCATCTTTGGGAAAGCGGCGAATGAGGAGATGAAGTGTTTCTACTGCTGGTTTGTAATCTTCAAATTCGGTTTGAAGCTTTGCTTTTCCGAGAAGCGCTTTTGCTGCGAGCGTGCTGTGAGGCAAAGCGGCAATCACCTCTTCGTAAATTTGCAAAGCATCTTCTTTCGCTGGCACCCAGCAGGGCATTTTATGCGAACCGAAAAGGGGCTTTCGTTTCCCTTTTTGGAAAGACTCTGCAATTTCAAATTTCATCCGAATCGCCTCTTCAAAATGAGAGTGATTGGAAGAGTGATTTAAATAGGCAGTGAGAGTTTGGTTGGCCAATTCATATTGATCGAGATGGTAATAGGCCAATCCCATCAAATAGGCTGATTCCTGGGCAAATGGAGAAGTGGGGAAATGATAAGAGAGAATGTCGGAGTAATCGATGACTGCCCACCAATCTTTATCGGAGAGAGCCTCTTGCAAATAACTATTGTACTCGGTCGCTGTCGGTCCTTCGGTATCCCAGGTCAAATCTTCTTCTTCCAGAGCCATCAGGGGGAGAGCAATCAAGTAGATAAAAAGAAAACACTTTCTCATAAGCAAATAGCCTAGGTCATCCTATCGATTCTGTCAACCTTCTTGGAAGCTGATTTCGAGACCGGTTCGTTGGGTAATTTTTTCTTTGAACGTGCAATCGACCTTGACTCCCCATGAAGCCTCAATCGAAAGAAGAGAAAGGGGCGTTCCACTCGCGTGAAAGGCGATCTCCACCGGCGATTTGCCGGGATGTTCACGAAACATCTGCTTCAAACTCAAAATTTCACTGAATCTCACTCGGTCTGCGTCCAGCCGAATCTTCACTAACACAGAAGTTTCTTTTTCAGAAGAGGGCGCTTTCTCAGCTTTTTCCTTAGCTCCCTTCCACTTGGACTCCGCTCTCGCTTGAGCTTTCAAACGATCATAGGCTTCATCGCACGCTTTGATCTTCGCTTCATCCACGGCCGTCAGATCTTCGAGAAACCGGCACGAAAGGGATAATGAGCTCTCTCTACGATCGAGCTGTAAAATTCCATACAACAGTTGGTTTTCCCGGAGTAAGGCGACTTTCTCATCGTACATATCAGACCAGACCGGCAATTCAAATCGCTCGAGTCCATCGCTGATGGTCAAAATAGCAAATTTTCGTTGGTTTTTATTCGAAATTTTAACGGCGATCGTGTCGACCACAAAAGCGGCTCGAACGAAAGAGCCTTCAGGGAGCACTTCAAATTCTCGGAAGGGAACGCAGGAGAGATGCTGTAAAGCTTTTCTGTAATTATCCATCGGATGTCCCGTCAAATAAAAGCCAAGAAGCTCTTTTTCCCGCTGCAGAAGCTGCATCTTGCTCGACGGATTAAGGACAGGAGGAGGCGCTTGGAAAGGCTTTTCTGTGTCGTCGATAAGGGAAAAGAGATTCAACACACCCAACGAAGCCTCTTTTTGATCTCGCGAAGCTTCTGTATACATGGCGTCGAGGCTCTCTCGCATCGCATCACGGGACCAGCCCATCGTATCAAAACAGCCAGCTTCGACAAGCAATTCAATCGCCTTCTTTCCAACCTTCGCCTTATCGGTTCTCTGCACAAAGTCGTAGAATGAAGCAAAAGGGCCTTTTCGCTTTCTCTCTGCGATGATCTCATCGACAATTGCCTGTCCTACTCCCTTAATCCCAGACATCGCAAACCGAATTCCTTCTTTTGCAGCGGCAAACTCTCTCCCCGCTTGGTTGATGTCTGGAGGAAGAATTTCGATGTGCATGGACCGCGCTTCGCGGATGAACTTGGCGAGCTTTGAGGTGTCATCGCGATCGCAAGTCATCAAAGCAGCCATCCACTCCTTCGGATAATTGGCTTTGAAATAAGCTGTTGCGTAGGAGAGGTAGGCATAGGCAGCCGCATGAGATTTATTGAATCCATAGGAAGCAAATTTTTCAATTTTACCAAAGATTCGTTCGGCCGTCGCACCATCGATGTTGTTCTTGGCGCAGCCCGCGACGAATTTTTCTCGCTGGCGGGCCATCTCCTCTTTGTCCTTCTTGCCCATCGCTCGTCTGAGCACGTCGCCCTCACCAAGAGAATAGTTGGCTAGCGCACTAGCGATCTGCATCACCTGCTCTTGGTAAACCATCACACCGTAGGTTTCTCCCAAGATTTCCCTCATAAGAGGGTGATCGATTTCAATTTCCTCGCGCCCATGTTTCCGATTGCAGAAGGAAGGGATCATGTCCATCGGACCGGGGCGATAAAGAGCGCCGACAGCGATAATTTCTTCAAATGTGTCGATGTGCAGCTGTTTCGCGAGGTCTTGCATTCCTCCCGACTCTAACTGGAAGACTCCCAGCGTTCGACCTTGGTTGAGCAGATCAAATGTGGGCCGATCATCCAACGGCAAATTGCTCCAATCGATTTTGCGTCCCGTATTGAGCGCGATCATGTCGACACAAGTTTGAATCGAAGTGAGCGTCTTCAGACCTAAAAAGTCGATCTTCAGCATGCCAACGCTTTCGACCGGCTTCATCGCAAATTGAGTGACGACCATGCTTGAATCTTTGGCCGTGCAGACAGGGATATGATCGGTGATCGGACTTCCTGAAATGATCATTCCGGCGGCATGTGTACTCGTGTTCCGAATTGATCCTTCTGCCTTCTTAGCCATTTCTAATACTTGCCGAGCCTCTTCATCCGTCTCCATGAGACGCCCGAGCTCTGGGTCGATTTGGAACGCTTTTTCTAACGTCATGGTCGGATCTTCGGGGACGAGAGCTGCAATTTCATTCACTTTGGAAAGAGGGACGTTCAAGACGCGACCTACGTCTCGAATGGCCATTTTTGCCTTCATCGTGCCAAACGTAATGATCTGAGCAACTTTGTCTTTTCCATATTTCGCAACGACGTAATCGATCACCTCTTGGCGGCGATCCATACAAATGTCGACATCAATATCAGGATAGGAAATCCTCTCGGGATTGATGAAGCGCTCGAAGAAAAGATGGAACCGTAGAGGCTCAATGTCAGTGATACCGGTGAGGTAAGAGATGATCGAGCCGGCGGCCGAACCCCGGCCTGGCCCCATTGGGATGTTTCGCTGCTTGGCCCATGCGATGAAGTCATACACGATGAGCATGTAGTCGATCATTCCTTTCGAAGTGAGGAGATTGAACTCATAGGAAAAACGGTCGCGCACCAATTGGAGAGGATCTTTGCCAGGGTAAATTTTCAAAATTTGTGCCAGTTTTTCAGCTGGATATCGTTCAGGAATTCTATCTTGGCAAAGGTTGTAGAGAAATTGTTCTGCAGCTTCGAGACGTTCCTGTGTTGCATATGGCTTCCCTATCAAGGCAGGAGGGATAAACACCGGATAATGTTTTGTCTTGAAATCCAATTCGCAGTGACATTTTTCTGCAATCCGGACCGATTCCTCAATCGCCTCGGGAATATCGGCAAACAACTGACTCATCGCCTCAGGCGACTTGAAATAAAGCTCGTGCGTCGGATAGACATCGCGCTTAGGGTTGGGCACTTTATTTTTCAGGTTCCCTCGAGAATCGCGCTCCCAAATTTCGCACGGCTCGCCTGATTGAATGTTGAGGAGAATTTCATGAGCTCTCCAATCGCTTTGCTCGATGTAGTGGATGTCGTTCGTCGCAACGCACTTCACTCCTGTCTGTCGAGAGAGTTCGATCAGCTTCGCATTTACTTTTTGCTCCGCAGAAATGTGCTCTCGATACTTTTGCAAAAGCCAACTCTCAGCATCCAGTCCATCTTCCCGAATCTTTTCCTCGCTCATTGGATGGCGCTGCAATTCAAAATAAAAATCGTCTTTGAAAACTCGCTGGAACCAGTTGATTTCTTGGAGTAAGGCCTGTTCGGAGTCGTCGAGAATCAGCGAAGAAATTTTGCTCGAGAGAGGACCACTTAAGCAAATGAGTCCTTCGGCGTACTGCTCCAAGATCTCCTTATCGATCCTGGGTTGGTAATAAAATCCTTCTAGAAAGCCGATCGAGGAGAGCTTACATAAGTTTTGAAATCCGCGATTGTTTTTCGCGAGCAGCACCACAGGATATCCATTTGCCATCCCGGGGATTCTCTTCTTCTCGTGTCGCGAGCCAGGCGCAATCCAAATTTCACACCCGAGAATCGGTTTGACTCCCGCTGCCTTGCAGGCCTTGTAAAAATCGACCACACCATACAAGTTGCCCTGATCTGTGATCGCTAATGCAGGAATTCCAAAGGCTTTTGCCTTCCCCGCTAAATTAGAGACCGACGCTGTGGAATCGAGAATAGAAAATTGAGAGTGCGTATTTAACGGAATCCACGTCATAAGCCCCAAGTTATTTGTGTATATATACAACGTGATTCAAAATTTGGGAATTTGGCAAAGCTGGCGGCCAAGATTTCCATCAGGCCAAAGGCCGGCGCGAGAGGGGTTCCCTATTTGTAATAGGGGGCCCTGAGCGCGGATGGAAAGGTTGGAATGCCGGCGCAGCCAAAAACAAAATTTTGAATCACGTTGTGTATACATCTCTTTAAGCTTTGACCCGCATTTCCTTCGGGTTTGTCTTTACCGACCAGAGGGGCAGTAGCAAAAGAACTGCCATCGCAGCGCAGATGCAAATCGCGACAAGAAAGCTATTCCATCCCCACGTTTTTGTCACAGCGCCCAACGGAGCTCCTGCTGTCGCAGCTCCCAAGTAAGCAAAACACCCAGCAAATCCTGTCGCTGTCGCAGCTGCCTTCTTATGGGAGAGTTCAGCCGCCGCTACTCCAATCAGCATTTGAGGTCCAAAGATACAAAATCCAAAGAGAAAGAGGAAGATGCTGTCGAGCACAGGAACTGAACCGCTGTGAAACTTGAACGCATACACCAAAACGAGAATTCCAAGGGTAAAGAGGACATTCACCGGTGTGCGTCTTCCTTTGAAGAAAAGATCTGAACTCCATCCTGCTGTTAAACTTCCTAAAAAGCCACCGATTTCAAACCAAAACACGCAAACACCAGCAGTTAAATTAGTGTATCCCCTCGTCTCGACAAGGTAGAGCATGCTCCAATCATTGATCGCCGTCCGAATCACATAGATGAAGAAATAGGCAAAAGCCAAGATCCAAATGTATTTGTTGCGAAGGACGTATTCCCACAAAATCTCTTTCGTAGTCAGCTCTTCCTTTTCTACTCTGCTTCCTTCTGCATAGTCATTGCGGAATTTTTCAATGGGCGGTAGACCCAGCGATTGCGGTGTATCGCGGAGTTGAGACATCAGATAAAAACCAGCAAGAATAGAGAGCGTGCCAGGAATGAACATCGCATATCGCCAGCCGAATTGATCCAAGCAAAAGGCGATGAGGAGGGGGATCACTGCTCCGCCCAAGTTATGAGAGGTGTTCCAAATGCTCCACCAGCGCCCTCGTTCGGAGTGGGAATACCAGTGGGTGAGCAATTTGGCACACCCAGGCCACCCCCATCCCTGGAACCAGCCATTGAGCCCCCAGAAAAGAGCCAAGGCCCAAAGGGCCGAGGACATGCCAAAGAGAATATTGAAAATTCCGGTTAAAATGAGCCCGATCGACATGAAATAGCGTGGATTTGACTTATCCCCGAGAATGCCACTGATGAACTTGCTCGCCCCATAAGTGAGGCTCAGCATGCTTCCCAGCAAGCCTAATTCGAACTTTCCGAGCCCTAATTCCGTTTGGAGAGCAGGCATCGCAAAGGTAAAACTTTTCCGGGTAAAGTAAAAAAAGGCATACCCAATGTACATAGCAAAGAAAGTACGAAGACGCCAATACCTGTAATTTTTTTTTACAAGCTCTTGATCTTCAAGTTCCTTTGCGTAAGGCGCCGGACGTAAAAATTGAAAAAGATTCATTCCTACCTAACGGGTACGCTTTAGGGCACGGAGAAAGCCTATTTCCCCATTCCCCCTTTTGTCAACCATTTTCCCTCGCCAACTAAATTTTTTCTCAGTAAAGAAAGGGCATGGACTCATTTCATACCCCCATCGGCCCTCACGATCCCTATAAGGATTACAAAGTCGAGGAAATAGGCAAGGATAAACTATCTGACGATAAAATAACACCCCCAGAAAAGGAGCCCGACGAGTCGCTTGCCCTGGGCGCTTACCTCCTCTCCCTGTTCCGCAAATGTTGGCAAATTTTTCAAAAAGATACAGAGAGAGGGGTCTCGACCGAGACCGAAAAAGAGGTGCGGGCCAATCTGCTCAAATTGAAGGCGGCTCTGGAGATTCTCAAGAAAGAAGATCGGAGCCAAGACACTGAATTTCTAAACTCTCTCTCTCATCTCTGGCACCAAACTCTGGAAGATCACCTTCGCTTCAAGCGAGGCAGCTCATTCTCCACCTCCTTTCGCACCTTTGTCCGCGACCTACAACACTTCCCCGAAGGCCAAGAACATTCGCTCGGTTATTACCTCAGCGAATATGCAGGAGAAAAGTGGCTTCCTTTTCCCTATCTCGAGTTAATTCAAAAAATATATCGAGAACACCAGCAAAGCCCTTCAACTAGCGCATTGACTCGCTGGACAGAAAAAATTGATCAACTCAGCGCCATTTTAGAACACCACTAGTTCTTTAAGTATGTTTCCTTGTATATTGCTCATATGAACCCCGCCCTAAAGGACGGGGAATGATTTGGGAGGAGTTTCGAACTCCTCCCAAATTTGGATGTGAATTACCCGGCCCTAAAGGACCGGGTTTCCGGAGACCTGATGAAATTTCAAATCCCCAAAGGGACATTTGATATTCTTCCGTACGGCACCCAAGAAAACTGGTGTCTTTCTGATCTCTGGCAATATGTAATCGCTGTCATTCGCCGAACCGCTGCTGAATACAATTACCGAGAAATCCAAACACCAATTTATGAGCGGACGGAACTCTTTGATCGCGGTGTGGGCGAAACGAGCGACATCGTCACAAAAGAGATGTTTACATTTTTAGATCGAGGCGGCCGCTCGATCTCTCTCCGCCCTGAAGGAACGGCTGCCGTGGTCCGATCTTTCGTCGAAAACAATTTAGCGCAGCTCGGGAATTCTCATAAATTTTTCTACATCGGTCCCATGTTCCGCTATGAGAGACCTCAGTCGGGTCGCTATCGCCAACACCACCAGTTTGGCGTGGAAGCATTTGGCATTGGAAGTCCTGAGCAAGATGCCGAAATCATCGACCTTCTCCTCCAAATTTACAAGCGACTTGGATTGAAACAACTCAAAGTGCATATCAACACAGTAGGAGATCCTGCCTCGCGTCAAAACTATCGAGCAGCCCTTTTGCAATACCTCCAACCCCATTTCGCCCAACTCTCGGCTGACAGCCAGGCTCGCTTTGAAAAAAATCCTCTTCGAATTCTCGATTCCAAAGATCCCAAAGATCGCGAGATTGTCCAGCACGCTCCCTCCATTCTCAATCACTTGACCCCAGAGTCGAAGGAACATTTTCAAAAAGTTTGTCACCTCCTCGATCACATCCAAATTCCTTACGTGATCGATGATAAACTTGTCCGCGGTCTCGATTATTACAATAAAACCGTCTTTGAAGTGCTGACGGACAATCTCGGCGCACAAAATACGGTAGGCGGCGGTGGTCGCTACGATGGCCTCATCGCCCAATGCGGAGGCCCCGATATCCCCTCGGTTGGTTTCGCTACCGGGCTTGAGCGTCTCCTTCAAGTGATGATCGCCAACAACATCCACACACCCAAAACACTTCGCCCCTTCCTCTATTTCATCCCTCTCGGGGACGAAGCTCGCGAACGATGTTTTGACTTAGCCACTAACTGCCGTCATAATCACATTCCTGCAGACGTCGAACTCACCGCAAAAAAAGTGCCCGCTGCGATTCAAAACGCCCTCCGACTCGAAGCCAAGTATGTCTGCATCATTGGATCTGACGAACTCCAAAAAGGAATGATCCAATTGAAAGAATTAGCCACTCGCCAAGAAAAAGAAATACGCCTGGATAACCTGATTTCCATTTTAAAAGAGATGTATGCGCCACGTGACC
>JAGWKU010000114.1 GCA_028873375.1 Verrucomicrobiota bacterium | reverse complement strand
CAAAAAACTGGCTATGGTTCGAAATATTATAGCCACAATCAATATTCAGGATTTAAAGCTGAGTTAGCTAAAGATCAGGCTGAAATTGACGCGATAAATTTAGGTGAATTAACAGATACAGATAAAGCAGTTTATTCTGCTCGGATTACCAAGCTAAAGAATAGCTTAACTCGCGTTGGAGTGAAACTTGATGCTGAACCAGGTAGAGTCACAAAATATACGCACAAAATCCAAGCCGCAGTGGCCGGCAAGATTCAGTCTTGGTTAGGCTATTTTGGGCGCATGTTACTTGAGTCTGCTAAAACGGCTTAGAGATTGTTTGAAGGTCCCTTAATAACGAAGTGGCTGCTTGAAGCACTTCTTCGGGACCTATTTGTAGGAAACAGAAGGGCTGACGGCATTTGCGCTTCAAACAGGGATCGCACGCTGCACGACGAGAAATCGCCGTGGCGTGCGGTGCTTTATGTGGCCCACAGAGGGCCGGATCCGTAGACGAATAAATTCCAATCACAGGTCGATTCAAGGCGCAAGCCAGATGAACGGGGCCTGTATCATTCGAAATCAATAAATCCATTTGAGTTAAGAGGGCTGCAAATTGCCGCAAGGGGCGATTCGGTTCGTCGATGTGCGCGCCAGGAATTTGCGACGCGATCTCTTCCATGAGAGGCCGTTCTTCTTTGGTCCCAGTGATCAATAGCTCGCAGGGGAGCGTTTCCTTGAGCCTTTTACCGAGTTGAATGAAGGATTGGGTGGGCCAGCGTTTAAAGGCATCTTTGGAGCCGGGATGGAGCGCGATCCAAGGGCCGGGAGATCGGGGGGGAAGGAGTTCGTCGGGCTTGAGAAAGAAAGAGAGGGTTTGGATCGATGTTTGGGCGCCGATCTGTTCGGCAATTTTCAGGCGGCGGACGATCTCATGTTGCGCGTGGTTGGGAAGCGGGTTTGTAAGGAGTGTGTCGAGACCTTTATTGATGCCTGCGGTGCCGATGATGCGTGTAGCTCCAAGGAGGGAACAAAGGGGGAGTGTAAGGCGTTGAGAGGCGTGGAAGAGGAGGATGGTATCGAACCGTTCTTGATAGAGGGTTCGCCAGAGGGAGTAGAAGTGCCGGGTTAGGGGTTCTTGGAGGAGAAAGAGTTGATCGATGTGAGGATTGTGTTTAAGCGCTTGGAGCCCGATGGGGCTGGTGAGGACGCCGATGTAGGCGTGAGGGAACGATTTTCGGATGTTTTCAATGGCTGGAGTGGCCCAAAGGGTGTCTCCGAGTGCTGTGGTGGAGACGATGAGGATTTGATTGGCTGTTTTGTGCTTGGAGATGAAGGGACGAGTGCATTGAACGGCCCTTTTTAAGAGAAGATTTTTCATGAGGTGGTCATTTCGCGTAAGGAACGGGCGGGGATCTCTTCAATATCGAGTTCGGCAAGACATTGGAGGAAGATTTGGGCCAGTTGGAGGTTTGTGATGAGAGGAATGTGGTGGTCAATGGCGAGTCTACGGATTTTAAATCCGGCAGAATTTTTCTCGGCGCTTCCGCGAGGGATATTGATGATGAGATCGACTTTGCGCTGAGCGAGGATGGTGGAGACGTTGGGTTCGTATTTCTCGCCGACTTTATAAAGAGAGACAGAGCCAACTCCATGCTTGGAGAGGAAATCGTGAGTGCCTTCTGTTGCATAAAGATCCCAGCCTTGGGTTTCTAGTTGTCGTAGCGATTCGAGGAGCTTGATCCGATAGTCACCAGGAACGCTGACGAAGAGTTTTTTCCCACTGATTGTTTGCTCTGTCGAGAGCCATGAGGCAAAGAAGGCTTCGAGATAATGTTCGCCGATATGGGCCACTTCGCCGGTGGAGGCAATTTCGACGTTGGCGACGGGGTCTGCTCCTTTAAGCCGTTTGTAGGAAAATTGGGGCGTTTTAACGCCGACGTAATCGAGCTCGAGAGTTTCAAAGGCGCGGGGCTTATATTTGTTGAGGAGGATTTCAGCGCAGATCTCGATGAAATTATAGCGGGTCACTTTAGATACGAAGGGAAAGGAACGGGAGGCGCGGACGTTGCATTCAATGACTTGGATGGCGTTGTCTTTGGCGATGAATTGGATGTTGAAGGGGCCTGTGATTTGAAGAGATTTCACGATGGCGCGGGTGATTTTTTTTGCCCTGCGGATGGTTTCTAAATAGAGGCGTTGAGGAGGAAGCACAATGGTGGCATCGCCTGAATGGACGCCGGCGTTTTCGACGTGTTCTGAAATCGCTGAGACGACCACTTCGCCGTGCTTGGCAACGCCATCGATTTCGAGCTCTTTGGCATTTTCGATGAATTTTGAGATGACGATGGGGTGATCTGGGGAAATAATAGCCGCTTCTTTCAGATATTTTTCCAGTTCTTCTTCGTTGGCAACGACGTTCATGGCAGCGCCCGAGAGAACATAAGAAGGGCGAATGAGTACCGGATAGCCGTTGTGATCAGCAAAGTCTTTAGCTTTGACAAGACTTGTGATCCGTTGCCAAGGAGGTTGATCGATGCCAAGATCGCGAAGGAGCGATGAAAAAGAATCCCGATTTTCCGCTTTATCGATGCATGAGGCGGGTGTTCCTAAGATTGGATAACCGTTTTTATGAAGCGGGAATGCGAGATTGTTGGCGATCTGCCCTCCGACGGAGACGATGATGCCGCGGGGCGATTCAAAGTCAGCAATGTCTTGAACGCGCTCGAAGGTGAGCTCCTCAAAATAGAGCCGGTCCGATTCATCGAAATCGGTGGAGACCGTTTCTGGATTGGAATTGATGAGGATCACTTCGGTTCCGAGACGTCTCAAAGTGCGGGCCATGTTGACGGCGCACCAATCGAATTCAACAGAAGAGCCGATGCAGTATGGGCCAGAACCTAAAACGACGGTCGGCTTTTTCTTGGAAGGAGTGACATCGTGAGAAGCCGCTTGGTAGGTTGTGTAAAGATAGTTCGTTTCTGCGTCGAATTCTCCAGCAAGGGTATCGATTTGTTTGATGAACGGAGTGATTTTGTGCTTTAAGCGGAGCGTGCGGATATCGCTTTCGGTTTCTTTTTTAAAGCGGGCGATCGATTTGTCAGAAAATCCGAGTTCTTTTGCTTGGCGTAAGAGTTCGGGGGTGAGTTTTTCGTGCATCAACGTTTGTTGAAATTGAGACAGATGATGGAGCTGATGCAAAAACCATGGATCGATGTAGGACATTTCTCGGGCATCATCGACAGAGCCCCCTTTCTGGAAATACTGATAGAGGGCAAAAAGACGCCGATCTGTAGGTTTACAGATATCGATGATCGGATTTTCAATTTCATCTGGAAAATCGTCGATGCCGCTCGAGCCGATATTGAGCATCCGGATCCCTTTTTGAAGCGCTTCTGGGAAGGTTCTGCCGATGGCCATTACCTCACCTACGCTTTTCATTTCAGATCCGATTGTCCGGTCAGCGCTCTTCAGCTTCTGAGTATCCCAGCGAGGGATTTTCACGACGATGTAGTCGAGAGCAGGTTCAAAAAAGGCGGTGGTTTTGCGAGTGATCGCGTTGGACACTTCATCGAGCCGAAAGCCGAGAGCCAGTTTCGCTGCGACAAAGGCGAGAGGATACCCCGTTGCTTTCGAGGCTAATGCACTCGAACGAGACAATCGTGCGTTCATCTCGATGACCCGATATTGGCTCGTCTTTGGATCCAAGGCAAATTGGACATTGCACTCGCCCTGAATCTGGAAGTGGCGAGCGCATTGGCTCGCGATTTCTCGCAAAAGATGGAATTCATCATTGCTCAGTGTCTGCGAAGGGGCAACGACGATACTCTCTCCTGTATGAATCCCCATCGGATCAAAATTTTCCATATTGCAAATGGTGAGCGCTTGATTGGCGCAGTCCCGAACGACCTCATATTCGAGCTCTTTCCATCCCAAAAGATACTCTTCGATCAAAATTTGCGGAGCGCCGTGAAGCGCTTGACGCGCCCGCTCTTTAAGTTCCATCTCATCTTCAATTTTTCCCGACCCGAGACCTCCCAGAGAAAACCCTGAGCGCATCATCACCGGATAGCCGATTTTACGCGCAGCTTCAAGAGCTCCATCTACCGTTGTCACGGCAAAGCTTTGTGGGCTCAAAATCCCGATCGAAGCGAGATTTTGTTTAAACAGATCCCGATCTTCAGTGAGGCGAATCGCTTCGACCGGAGTTCCGAGAACTTTGACTTTGTATTTTTTTAAGATCCCCTTCTCTTCGAGCGCCAAGCCTAAATTCAGTGCTGTTTGCCCTCCAAAACTTAAAAGGATCGAAGTGGGCCTCTCTTTGGCGATGATTTTTTCCACCGTTGCGACATTGAGCGGCTGAAGATACACCTCATCCGCCATGTCAGGATCGGTTTGCACTGTCGCAATATTTGGATTGACCAAGATCGTGCGCAAACCCTCTTCTTTCAGCGCTTTGATCGCCTGCGAGCCCGAATAGTCAAATTCACCCGCTTGGCCGATCCGTAAGCCCCCAGACCCTAAAATCAATACGCTTTTCATCGGAGCATCCCATAGAACTTTTCGAAAAGATAAAACGCATCGGTGGGCCCCGGATGGCTCTCGGGGTGGAACTGAACCGCGAAATAG
>JAGWKU010000019.1 GCA_028873375.1 Verrucomicrobiota bacterium | reverse complement strand
CTCCGGAAACCCGGTCCTCTGCGGAATCTTAAAAAAGCGCGGGGGTTCGCGCTTTTTTAAGCGGAGCAGGCCGGGTAATTCACATCCAAATTTGGGAGGAGTTCGAAACTCCTCCCAAATCATTCCCCGTCCTTTAGGGCGGGGTTCATGCGCAGCATCTTAATCATTTTAACTCTTTTTTGAAAAGAGTATCCTGCTGTATTAGAAAAGTTATGCGCCAGTGGATTTTTTTGTCTCTCTCGACCGCTTCTCTTTTGACCGCCTCAGTAGAGGAGGGGATCCGACGCGTGCAAGCGCATCTCCTCATCGACGATCCAACCTCTGCATTGCAAGAGGCGGAACAGTTGGTGGGTGCGTATCCTGAGTCGAAAGAAGCGGGCAAAGCGATGGTCGAAGCGCTTGCGGCTTTGGGATATGAAGAAAAAGCGTTGAATGAGTGGAATCTTCTTTCTGCGCGATACCCCGAGTTGATCGCCGATCGGCGTCTATTGGAAGAGGTGGCGTGGGGTGTCTTAAAAAAGGGAATTTCGTCGACGCAGTATGGCGTTCGTCTTGGGGCTCTTATCGGTTCCTATTTGACGCATGACGTGCGGGCGGTGCCAATCTTGCTTAAGATGATGAGAGATAGCAATGCGGTCATCCGCTCGGTAGCTGTACAGATGGCATCCGGTTATGGCGACGCAGCGCTCAAAGACGAAGTTGTGAAGATGTTGGAGCATGAAAAGGTGTGGATCGTACGCCTCGAAGTGATGAAGGCGGCTGGGCTTCTCCGGATCAAGAAGGTAGTTCCGATGCTCGAGACGTTGGTGCAGTCGGATAAAGTGATGGCTGAAGAGAGGCAAACGGCGATTGAAGCGCTCATCAACATTTGGGATCACGTCGAGCCGTCGGCCATTTTGCCTCTCGCGCAGAGTAACCGGGCAGGTTTGCGCCACTTGGCCTGTGCCATTGCAACCCATTTTCGCACCACTGAAGTGAAAGAGGAGATTGTAAAACTTCTCTCCGATACGCATCCCGATGTCCGGATCGCGGCGCTGAACGCAGTCGGTCTTTTCTATCGAGAAAAAATGGAGGCGGCCGAACTCAAAGAGGTGCTAAAACCGCGACTCGAAGAGAACGATCCAGGAGTAGCGATCACTGCAGGTTGGGTGGCGATGCTCGTCGACTCCTCGATGGGCGAGCCGGTGTTTGAAAAGTGGCTCAACGACTCTCTCTCGGAAAATCGGCGATTGGCTGCAGCCGCTCTTTCTTCGACAGGGGCACGGGGAGCTGCATTGGCGGTCAAAGCTCTGAAAGAAAATGCAGATCCTTATGTGCGGGCCAACGTTGCGATGGGGCTGATCGGCCAACGAAAAGAGGTGGCAGCGGCTTCCGATTGTCTCTATGAATTTCTCTCGACAGAAAAACGGATGTGGATGTGGGATACCCGGCCCAATCCTCTTTTCCAAACACTCGCGCCGAGCCAAGTGCGCCACATCGACCAAATCCCCAACTATCCCGAAGCGATCGATCAGATGACTCGCCTCAATCTCGTCTCTCTCCTCGCTATGGTTGAGGATCCTCGTGCCACTGCTGCTTTGAAGAGCTTTTTGCAGAGGAAAAAATGGGGGATTACGGGAGTTGCGGCAGCGACCCTTTTACAAGAGGGCGATGAAACGGCGCTTGAGGTGGTCCGGACCTTGCTCGAAGATAGCGATCCGCAAGTCCGCTTCCAAGCGTGCCTCGTTCTCGCGATGTACGGGAAAGATGAAACGGTATTGAAAGAGCTGCAGGGTGCTTATGCGGGCTCCGATTTTGAGACCAAGCTTCACATTCTCGAAGCGTTGGGCAATGTAGGCAATCCTGAGTCGTATAGCTTTTTGATCGGCGTGCTGAGAGAGCCTTTCCCGCTTTTGCGAGTGGCTGCAGCAGCGGCGTTGATCCAAAGCATGAGCCGATGATGGACTCTCAGTTACGCCAGGCGCAAAGTTATCTCCAGGAACGGCATCTCGACGGGTGGCTTCTCTACGATTTTCATCGGACGAATGATCTCGCTCACGCGTTTCTACGGATTCCTCCCAAGCAACTCGTGACTCGTCGCTTTTTCTACTGGATCCCTACGCACGGCGCCCCCATTAAAATCGTCCATGCAATTGAGCCTCACATGCTCGATGCGTGGCCCGGAGAAAAAAAGATCTACTCTTCTTGGAAGCTTCTCGAGAGCGTTCTCGCTTCTGTTCTTCAGGGGCACAAAAAAGTGGCGATGGAGTATTCACCTCGCGCGGCTATTCCCTATGTCTCCAAAGTCGATGGGGGGACGATCGATCTCGTCCGCTCCTTTGGCATCGAAGTGGTCAGCAGCGCCGATTTTCTCCTCTATTTCACTTCGGTCCTCGATCAAGAACAAATTGAGAGCCATTGCCGAGCGGCCCTTGCCCTTCAAGAAATTGTCGAAGAGGGTTGGGATTGGATCGGAAAGCGTTTTCAAGAGGGTGTTTCCGAGCGGGATGTGCAGAATTGGATTGAGAAGCAATATAAGAAGCGACGCCTCATCACCGACTCGCCGCCCATCATTGCGATCAATGAACACAGCGCAGATCCTCACTTTAAAACGGCGATCACAGGCTCTACCGTCCTTCGACCCGGCGATCTCATTTTAATCGATTTATGGGCCAAAGAAGAGGGCGAGCGGGCTGTTTTTGGCGACATCACCCGTGTTGCGATCGCGGGTCAGCCATCGGACCCGCAGCAAAAGGTCTTTCACGCAGTGCGCGGTGCTCAGAAAGCGGCGATCGATCTCGTCCGAAGCCGTTTTAAAGTTAAGCAACCAATCCAAGGTTGGGAAGTCGACGAGGCAGCGCGCGAGTTCATTCGGAAAGCGGGTTTTGGCGATTTCTTCATCCACCGAACGGGGCACAATATTGAAGTGCATCTCCACGGCAGCGGCACTCACATGGACAATCTCGAAATGCACGACGTGCGGCCTCTCTTACCGGGCACCTGCTTTTCCATCGAGCCAGGCATTTACCTGCCTGGAGAATTCGGCATCCGGTTAGAGACCGATGTCCTTATTCAGCCGGATGGAGAGGTTCTTGTGACAGGTGGGGAGCAGGAAGAGCTACGCCTGCTTTTTCATTGATTTGTGGAGGGACTTCTGAAGGAAAGAGAAGTTCATAGGCGTTTTCTAACGAAGTAAGAATACTTCCTCTTAATACGAATTGGTCGAAGAGAAGGACTCCTCCATTCTTCTTTTGAAAGAAGAATTGCGGTTCGCCGAGTCGTTCGCAGGCAGCTCTCTCTTGCAAAGAGGGAAGCTCTTGGTAGGCACCGGGGACAAAACTTCCAATGTCTTCGATCTTATCATGCTTGAGAGGATTGCGAAGGTTTCTCAGAGCAATCGCCTGGTGAATCAAAGCCCGAGCAGCTTGCTCAATGTAAGCGTGTCTTGAATTCGCGTGGATCACTGTCCATTTTGTAACATTTTGATAACGAGACGTTTTGAGCTGGCTAGCTTCTTGGAGAAGATCCGCGAGTTTATCGTACGTTTGAATAAGCCTATGCACCAGCTGTTCGCTCAAAGGTGTTTTCGACAAGAACTCTGCTATTTGATTTAGAGAAACCGCTCCCATTAAAGAAATTTTTTCTGCTGGCAGTTTTTCTTTTAGAAATTCATATAGATTCTCCTCCAGCTTTTGAAGACGATTCACGTCTGTCAAAGCTGTTAATGCGCTTATTGCAGGAGGAAGAGAACGAAGTGTTATGCCGAGAGATTCATTTGCTGTTTTTAGCGTTTTTTTAAGGCTTTGGAGAGTCGTTGAGAATTCAGTGCTATGATCTTTTTTTAATTCTTCGGCGATATGATCTTCCACATACCGCAAAATAGTTTGAATTTCTATTTGGAATTTCTCTAACTCCGGGAAGTAGGCGATGAAGAGATCTTTCTGGTCATTTGCGGAGCCGTTCTCAAGGGAAGAAATGAGTTGTGTCCTCATTTCCATCGCTTCCGCAAAGAGTTGGTTTAGTCTTTGAAAGGGGAACTGTAATTTTTGCTTTGCAGACATGCGGACTGAGCTTTCTTGGAAACCTGCCACTTGCTTTTCATAATAGAGATATGGAGTCAGAAATTTAAGAAGCGTTTCGGGAGAGTCCTGATAAAGTTGTTGGTATGCTTGTTTATCCTTCTCCATAAGATGGGGACCCGACAATAATGATTGTTTATAAGAATCAATGAGGAGCTGAAAAATTTTAGGAGATCTCTGGTAACATTCTCTGAATACTTGCTTTTCTTTCTCTAGCCACTCTACCAATAATTGCTCTTCTTTCTTCACCAACTCTACGAATATGTGCTTTTCTACCTCGGCCCACTTTTGAAATGTTTTCTTTGCCTTCTCCTTTTTCTTTAACTTAAAATCTTCTGATAATTGCTCTAAACGATTGAGGAGTCCAAGAATTTCGGGGAAGTTCTGATAGAGTTCTCTGTATGAGGGCAGGCTCTCCCCTAAGAAGGTGAGGTCCTTTAATAATTTCTCGAACGGAGGAAATTCCATTCTCTTTGCCGTTTGATCCATTCCATGAGCGACCTGAGCAGCTTCTTTATGGAATATCGCTCTCTTCGAAGCGGGTGAAATGAGAAGGATCGGGATAAATGGGGCAAAGATAAGGGAGATGGCTGCCCAGATCGGCAGAGTAATCGGTATGATTTCGAGCAGGATGGCAAAGGTGAATCCATACAAAGCGACTGCAGCGACCATGCAAGTGATATAGGCCACTTTGTAAAGGGCCTCACTTCTGTGATGGGACTTAGCGACTTTTTCGTAATTGACGAGAAGGTCGGTGTATTCCTTCAATTGGATCGGTTGAATCGACATGCATTTCCTCTTTTTGAGGTCTATAGTATAGGCAAAGAACGTAAATAAAAGTAGACAAAACTGAGGAAGAAGAAGTATTCTTTACCAATTAAAAATTTTGGTGATAGATGCTGCGTTTTTTCTTCGTTGTCTTAGCGGCTGCCCTTCATGCGAAGACGGTCTACTTCACCCCCATCGGGGGGCTCGATATGAATAAATTATTTTACGAACCTTACTCTTATCGAGATGAATGCTCCAAGCCGTTTTGTGTCCTGCGGGAAGCTTTGGAAGCGGCTGGGTATAAAGTTAAATTTAGTCTGTATGGGGAAGACTTAGAGGATTTTACGGCGTTTATCTCGCTGACCGAGGATAACGACACTCTATTGCAGAACCTCTCGAAAGTGCCCCGAGCGAGATGCTTTTTGCACATGTTCGAGTCGCCGATTATTTTGCCTAGCCTGTACCGAAAGAGTCTCTCGGAATACTTCGGTAAGATCTATGTATTGAATAGCGATTTGGTCGACAACGTCAACCGCTTCCAGATGTATTATGTACAGCCCCGGATGGAGCTGATTGAGCCGGTGGTCGACTTTGCGCAGAAGAAGCTGTGTGCTATGATGTCGGGCAACAAAGATTCGATGAATCCAAAATCTCTCTATCGAGAGCGGAAGCAGGTGATCCAGTTTTTCGCCCGAAGCTATCCCAAAGAATTTGATTTATATGGACCTGGTTGGGAGGTCGATCGGACCGCAGCCCCCTGCTGGAAGGGATTTGCGGTGAGCAAGTGGGACACTCTAAAGAATTACCGGTTTAGCTTTTGCTATGAAAATGCCAAAGATCAGAGAGGCTACATCACCGAGAAGATTTTCGATTCAATGATCGCCGGATGCGTGCCGATCTATTGGGGGGCGGAGGATATCGGCAAATTTGTCCCCGGAGAGTGCTTTATCGACCGGCGTCAATTCAGCACGACTCGCGATTTATATCGCTTCCTCAAGACGATGAGTCGAGAGACTTATGAGAACTATATTGAGGCGATCCGGAAGTATTTTAAAACTCCCCGGGCTAAGTTTTTTTCCATCGAACATTTCGTGCAAACCATTTTGAAAGACATCAAAGAAGCAGATCAGTGAGGTTTATCCATGCGCATCCTGCCCGTTCTTCTCGTTCTTAGTTCCCTTTTAACCGCAGCTATCCCGCCCCCTCGGCGGATTCCTCTCCATTTAATGAAAGAATTTACTATGAATGGACAGATCCCCGTCGATTATTCCTACTGGAACAACAGTTATTCTCCCTCGACCCCACTGGTATATGGGTATGAAGAGGTAGAGGGGCTTATTCAGAAAGCTCACAAAAGAGAAGTAAACTATTATGGGCAAACCGATCTCTTCCTCTATGCAGCTCTCGATCAGTTCCTTTCCCATATCTGCGGAAAAAGGGTAGCCATCATGGGGTCCAATGTTCCTTGGTATGAGGCTATTGTGATCGCTTATGGAGGAACGGCGGTGACGATCGAGTACAATAAAATTATTTCTAAGCACCCTGGCATTGAGACAATGACGGTTGCAGAATTTGCTAAAAAACCGGAGACCTTCGATGCCGTCCTATCGATTTCAAGCTATGAGCACGATGGGCTAGGCCGCTATGGCGATCCGATTGACCCACAAGGGGATTTAAAAGCCATGGAAAGGACGAAGGCGATGCTCAAGCCAGGGGGACTTTTGTTCCTGGCGATCCCGGTCGGTAAAGAGCGGATCATCTGGAATGCCAACCGGGTTTATGGCCCCAAGCGGTTACCGATGTTGTTTGCGGGGTGGAAGACTATAGCTACTTTTGGCTTTGAGGCAGAGGTCAATTTTGCCCGACAAGATCCCGAACAACCAGTCTTTGTTCTCGCCCTTGAATAGAAAAACCGGAAGTAGCAGTCAAATGACCGCCTTTTTACTTCCGACTTTGATGAACGGCTTCTTGGCGAATGCGGTGGTAGATATGGGCCAGGCCATTAGAACGGTTGGGGGAGAGGCTGGCGAAGAGGCCGATCTCATGGAGGAAGGTGGGGGGATTGTTGAGGATTTCTTCAGGGGAAAGGCCACTGTAGACCGAGAGAAGGAGGGCCGCAAGGCCCTTGGAGATGAGAGCGTCGGCATCGGCCGAGAAGTGAAGAAGGCCGTTTTCGAGACGAGCGGCGAGGTAGAGGGTCGATTGGCAACCAGGAACGATATGAGAGGGAGTGCGGAGCGCAGGTGGGTAGAGGGGAAGGGCGCGTCCGAGATCGATCAGATAAGAATACCGATCGTCGGGCTGGGGAAGAGAGGAGAATTTTTGCTTGATACGCTCGACGCGAACCAAAAAATTCGTTTCCATGGTGAGGAAAGTTTAGCAGATAAAATGATAAATTCGAACAAAAATGATTGACAGTTAACGGTCAAATAGTGTTTCATTAAGGGCATTTCCATCTAAAAACCATACTATGGCCAAAGAAGAAACGATCAAAATGGAGGGCAAAGTAGAAGAACTATTGCCCAATATGAATTTTAGCGTCGTCTTGGAGAACGGGATGCGTGTAATAGCGCACCTGTGCGGAAAGATGAGAATGAGAAACATCCGAGTGTATGTCGGGGATGTAGTAACGGTAGAAATGTCGCCTTACGACCTGACCAAAGCCCGAATCACTTACCGTCAAAAATAATGGTTTTTTTGGATTGATTTTATTAGCCCAAGAAGTTAAGCTTTTATGCTTTTAATGAACGAAAGCCCAGGTAGCTCAGTGGTAGAGCACTTGCATGGTAAGCAAGTGGTCGTAGGTTCAATTCCTATCTTGGGCAAACAAATGAATGGAGGAATTTGAATGGCAAAAGAAACTTTTCAGAGAAAGAAGCCTCACGTCAACATCGGCACGATTGGCCACGTTGACCACGGCAAAACCACTCTAACCGCAGCAATCACAAAAGTTCTCGCTGAGCGAGGACAAGCGAAGTTCCGCGATTACGCTTCGATCGACAATACTCCTGAAGAAAAAGCGCGTGGAATCACCATCAACGCAACTCACGTCGAATACGAAACCGACAAACGACACTATGCACACGTAGACTGCCCAGGCCACGCCGACTACGTCAAGAACATGATTACTGGTGCTGCTCAGATGGACGGCGCCATTCTCGTTGTTGCAGCGACCGATGGTCCAATGCCTCAAACGAAAGAACACATTCTTCTCGCTCGCCAAGTGGGCGTTCCTGCGATCGTCGTCTTCCTTAATAAGATGGACATGATCGGCAAGGGTGATGAAGAGTTGGTTGAACTCGTTGAAATGGAATTGACCGAACTTCTCGAGTCCAAAGGTTATAAAGGCGTACCGATCATCCGCGGTTCGGCCCTTAAAGCATTGGAAGGTGATGCTCAATACGTCCAGTCGATTGTCAAATTGATGGAGACGGTTGATGAGAAAATCCCAACTCCACAACGGGAAATTGATAAGCCTTACCTGATGCCGATCGAAGACGTATTCTCGATCTCGGGTCGTGGTACGGTGGTTACGGGACGTGTCGAAAGAGGCCGCATCCGAGTCAACGATAAGATCCAACTCGTCGGTATTCGCGAAACCCGCGACACCGTTGCGACCGGTTTGGAAATGTTCAACAAGACTTTGGATGAAGCACTGGCTGGTGAAAACGTTGGCGTTCTCTTGCGCAGCATTGAGAAAAACGACGTCGAGCGCGGGATGGTTCTTGCAGCTCCTGGCACCTGCACGCCACACACCAAGTTCAAAGGGACGATCTACATCTTGACGAAAGATGAAGGTGGTCGCCATAAGCCCTTCTTCACTGGCTACAGACCCCAGTTCTACTTCCGCACGACGGACGTAACTGGAACAGTTGAGCTACCAGCAGGAACGGAGATGGTGATGCCAGGCGATAACGTCGAATTGACCGCTGAACTCATCCACCCAATTGCGATGGAAGAAGGGATGCGCTTTGCAATTCGCGAAGGCGGCCGCACGATTGGTGCTGGTACAGTATCCAAAATCTTGAAGTAATTTTGGAGCACGAGGGCCCATGAAAGTGGGCCCTTCGAGTAGCGAGGGTGTGTAGCTCAGTTGGTAGAGCAGCGATCTCCAAAGTCGCCGGTCGGGGGTTCGAGTCCCTCCGCACTCGAAAATTAGGTGATGGAAATGACGATGACAATTCCTTCGGTTAAAGAGAGAAAAAAGCTCTCTTATTTTCGAGAAGTCCAAAATGAGCTGAAAAAAGTGACCTGGACTTCGAAAGAAGAGCTCTTCTTTTCAACCAAGGCGGTCATTGCTGCGACATTTGTGTTTGGATTTGGGATTTATCTGGCGGACCTCGCGATTCGAGGGACGCTCGATCTATTCGGAACTGTTGCACGTCTCCTATTTGGATAGAGGAAAGAATGCATAAATGGTATGTCGTTCAAGTAATTTCGGGCCATGAGAAGAAGGTCAAAAAGACCTTGGAAGAAGCAATCCAAGCGAAAGGGCTTTCGGAAACGATCACCGAAATTTTGATGCCGACAGAGAATGTCTCTGAGGTGAAGAGGGGAGAACAGCGCATCACAGAAAAGAAGATGTGGCCTGGTTACCTGATGATCAAGATGTTCCTGGATGATGAATCTTGGGCGTTTATCAAGAATGTTCCCGGAGTAATCGATTTTCTGGGCGGCGAGAAGCCGACCCCGCTCTCTGATCGAGAAGTTAACGATATGATGAAAGAGCTCGAAGATCGACAAAAAGGGATTGTTCAGAAGCATAAAGTGGAAGTGGGCGATCGCGTGAAGATCACTGATGGAGTTTTTATCAACTTCGTCGGTACCGTCACCGAGGTCAACCATGAAAAAGGACGACTCAGCGTAATGGTCTCGATCTTTGGTCGAGATACACGCGTTGACGACCTGGAGTTCTGGCAAGTCGAACAAGCGACAGCTGAGAATACAGGCTAGTAAACATTGAGGAGAACGAACATTCGTTCGCTAGGACTCAAAAAGGAAACAAATGGCAAAAAAAGTATTAAAGATCATTAAGCTGCAGATCCCTGCAGGAAAGGCCAACCCAGCCCCACCGATCGGCCCTGCCCTCGGTTCGGCCGGTATTAACATCATGGCCTTCTGTAAGGATTTTAATGCGAAGACCCAGGGTGAAGACGGTGTATTGCCGGTCGTCATCACTGTGTACCAAGATAAGACCTTCTCGTTTTTCACTCGGCAGCCCCCTGTTCCGAACCTCATTTTGAAAGAGTTAGGGATTGAGTCGGGCTCTAAAGTTCCCAACCGCGACAAAGTCGGTAAATTGACCAAGACGCAAGTTCGTAAAATTGCGGCACGAAAAAGAGAAGATATGCGCGCAGCATCGGAAGAAGCAGCCATGATGATGGTCATGGGTACTGCTCGTTCGATGGGTGTCGATGTGGTGGAGGGATAACCGATGACCAAACGATCCAAAAGAATGAGACAGATCGACCAATTGGTCGACCGAAACAAAATCTACAAGCTGGAAGAAGCAGTAGAAGTCCTCAAGAAGGCCCCTCCCGCTAAGTTTGACCAATCGGTCAACATGGCGCTCAAAGTAGGCATTGATCCAAAAAAATCGGATCAACAAGTGCGAGGAACGGTATCCCTTCCTCACGGAACAGGACAAAAAGTTGTTCTCGTTGTCATTGCTAAGGGAGAGAAAGCCAAAGAAGCTCAAGAGGCTGGCGCAGACATGGTTGGCGCAGAGGACCTCTTAGAGAAGATCAAAGGCGGATGGACTGATTTTTCAGCTCTGATCGCAACTCCTGACATGATGCGCGAACTTGGAAAACTTGGTAAAGTATTGGGCCCTCGCGGTTTAATGCCTACCCCAAAAGCCGGCACTGTGACGACTGACGTGGCCAAAGCGGTTAAAGAGGTCAAAGCCGGTAAAATTGAATTCAAGGTCGACAAAACGGGAAATATCAACAATGCGGTTGGCAAAATGTCGTTCAAAGCTAACGACCTTGTTGAAAACATGAAAGCGATCTTGCAGGCGATCAGCAAAATCAAGCCTCCCAGCTCAAAAGGCACGTTTCTTCGCTCGATGTATCTTTCGACGACGATGGGACCCGGCTTGAAAGTTGATTTGTCTGCCCTAAGCTTTGGAGGAACCAATGAGAGCTGAGAAGCAATTTTTGTTAGATGAGATCAAAGAGAAGATCGATGCCTCTACAGCGTTCCTCGTCGCCAGTTACGACAAGCTCCCGCCCAATGAAGGCTGGGGACTTCGCGCGAAACTGGCTGAGTGTGGAAGCCTTTTGGAAGTCGTGCGCAAGCGCGTCTTTGTTAAGGCTGCTCTACAAGCCGGGATTCAGATCGATGAATCGCTTCTCAAGGGACACATCGGCGTAGTCTTTATCAATGACCTCGACCCGATGGCTCCTGCGAAGGCGCTGATGAAATACTCGGAAGAGAATGCAAAGTCGGTCTCTGTCGTTTTAGGAAAGATCGAGGGAAAAATTGTCCCCGGAGCCGATGTCGAAGCACTTTCGAGGCTCCCAGGAAGGGATGAGATGAGAGCTCAAATTCTGGCTCTTTTCGTATCGCCGATGGCTCAAATGCTTGCCGTAGTCGATGCCGCGATGGCAGGCCCGCTCTCTGTCCTCGAGCAACAAAGTCAAAAAGAATAATTTTAGGAGATAGTTAAAATGACTCAACATCTGGATGAATTAGTAGAAAAGCTGAGCCAACTCTCGGTTCTCGATATGGCCAAGCTGAAAGAAAAACTCGAATCGAAGTGGGGCGTTAAAGCGGCTGTTGCAGCTGCTGCGCCTGCCGCTGCTGCTCCTGCTGCAGCCGCTGCTTCGGAAGCAACAGACTATAAAGTTACCCTCGAAGGCCCAATCCCCGATGATAAGAAAATCGGCGTGATTAAAGTGGTTCGAGAAGTAACTGGTCTCGGCTTGAAAGAAGCGAAAGACATCGTCGAAGGCGCGCCAAAAGTTCTGAAGCCCACCGCTCCTAAAGCAGAAGCGGAAGAGATTCAGAAGAAGGTTACTGCTGCAGGCGGTAAAGTTAGCTTGCAAGGGCTGTAATCGCCTCGATGAAGTTGTTGCAGAAGCTGTCGGTAAGGATGGCTTCTGCTTGTTTTATTTCTTGAAAAACAAGAGTTTTGGAGTAGAACCCCATGCTAAAAAAGCCGCCTAAACGGGTGAGTTTTCGCGAACGGGAAGAGATCATTGATCTTCCTAATCTGATTGAGATCCAGATCAAATCGTACAATCAGTTTCTACAATCTCATCTTCTTTCTCATGAGCGGGAAAGCGTTGGCCTTCAAGAGGTCTTCAATGAAATTTTCCCGATCAAGTCTTACGATGAGAAGACCGTTCTCGAGTTTCTTTCCTATAATTTAGGAGTGCCTAAGTATTCTCCTGAGGAATGCATTCGGCGGGGGATTACATACAACGTCACGTTAAAGGTAAAGTTCCGCTTGACTGACGAGACGGGGATCAAAGAAGAAGAAGTTTACATGGGAACCATTCCCGTCATGACCGATAAAGGAACCTTTATCGTCAATGGCGCAGAACGGGTTATCGTCTCCCAACTCCATCGCTCTCCAGGAATTTCCTACGAACAAGAGAGACATCCTAAAGGGACGATGATTTACTCGTTCCGGATGATTCCTTATCGAGGAAGCTGGCTCGAAGCCTCTTTCGACAACAATGATCTCATTTACATCTATATCGATCGGAAGAAGCGTCGTCGCAAGATCTTGGCTTCGACCTTTATCCGTACCCTCGGCTATTCGACCGATGCCGATATCATCGAAGAGTTCTTCGAAACAGTCAAAGTTAAAATTAAATCGGAAAAAGACTTCGTTAAACTCGTCGGCAAAATCTTGGCCGAAGACGTCATCGACGAACAGACCGGCTTGCTCTACGGAAAAGCAGGGGAGAAGCTCACGACCGCCATGCTCAAACGAATGGTCGATGAGAACATCCAAGCAGTCCGCATTGCGGAAGAAGCCGATGAGACCCACCCAGTCATTAAAATGCTCTCCAAGGATACAACCGACTCTTATGAATCGGCCTTGAAAGACTTCTATCGTAAAATTAGACCCGGTGAGCCACCTACCCTCTCAAACGCTCGTTCGGCGATGATGAGACTCTTTTTCGACCCAAAACGATACAACTTGGGCAGAGTCGGTAGATACAAACTCAACCGCAAGTTAAACCTCGGCACAGCAGATGAAGAGTTGGGCGCAGTCACTTTGCGCAAAGAAGACGTCATCGCTGCTCTCAAGTACTTGATCCGTCTCAAGATGGGCGATGAAAATGCCCACGTTGACGACATCGATCACTTGGGCAACCGCCGCGTCCGTTCAGTTGGTGAATTGATCCAAAACCAGTGCCGCATCGGCCTGGCTCGGATGGAAAAGATCATCAAAGAACGAATGAACCTGTTCGACTTCTCCTCCGACACCATGACGCCAGGCAAAATTGTCTCGGCAAAAGGTCTCGCAGGCGTATTGAAAGACTTCTTTGGAAGATCGCAACTCTCCCAGTTCATGGATCAAACCAACCCCGTCTCTGAGTTGACCCACAAACGGCGTCTCTCTTGCTTGGGACCTGGCGGCTTAAACCGAGATCGCGCTGGCTTTGAAGTTCGCGACGTTCACCCTTCTCACTATGGACGGATCTGCCCGATTGAAACTCCAGAAGGTCCTAACATTGGTCTGATTACTTCGTTGTCGAGCTATGCAAAGATCAATGAGTTCGGCTTCATCGAAACGCCTTACCGCATCGTAAAAGAGGGCGTGGTGACCGACCAAATCGAGTACATGACCGCTGACCAAGAGGCTAGCTACGTCATTACACAAGCTTCGACTCCTCTTGACAAACACAATATGTTTGATCAAGAACTCTGCTGGGCCCACCAAGCCGGCGAGCCAATGGAGATCGAAACGCCCAAAATTACTCATATGGACGTTTCCTCGAAGCAGCTTGTTTCGATTGTCGCTGGATTGATTCCGTTCTTGGAACACGATGACGCGAACCGCGCGTTGATGGGTTCGAACATGCAGCGCCAAGCTGTTCCTCTACTCATAACCGACGCCCCGCTCGTGGGAACTGGCTTGGAAGCTCGTTCCGCTCGTGACTCGGGCGCTGTTGTTGTTTCTGTTGAAGACGGTGTTGTCGAGTATGTCGACGGCCATAAGATTGTCGTTGCACCTCGTTTCAACCCGCTCAACAAGAGAACCTACACGCTGAAGAAATTCCTTCGCTCCAACAGCGGTACGTGCATCAACCAAACGCCTCTTTGCAACGTCGGTGACAAAATCATCGCTGGCGATGTGTTGGCCGATGGACCTGCAACTGATAAAGGGGAGATCGCTCTTGGGAAAAACGTGCTCGTCGCGTTCATGCCCTGGTGCGGTTACAACTACGAAGACGCCATCATCATTTCTGAGAAATTGATCCGCGAAGACTATTACACGTCGCTCTACCTCGAAGAGTTTGAGTTGACGGCTCGCGATACCAAGCTCGGAAAAGAAGAGATCACAAAAGATATTCCGAATGTATCGGAAGACCAACTGAAAGACTTGGGCGATGACGGGATTATCCGCATCGGCGCTTCTGTTGAGCCTGGCAAAATTCTCGTTGGCAAAATCACGCCGAAGTCGGAAACAGAGCTCTCTCCTGAAGAGCGCTTGCTACGAGCCATTTTCGGCGAGAAAGCGGCCGACGTAAAAGACGCTTCTTTGACTGCACCTCCCGGCACGGAAGGGGTTGTCATGGATGTGAAAGTCTTTTCTCGACGTGACCGTCTCTCGAAGACCGACGATGAGCTTGTCGAAGAGGCGACCCGCATCAAGGATATCCACTCGGATTACAAAACCAAAGAAGCAGAACTCCAACTCGAGTTTCATGAAAAAGTCGGCGCTCTCCTATTGAATGAGAAAGCACCCGCTTCGATCATGCACCGCAAGTCGGGAGAAGTTCTCATTGAAGAGGGCACTGTCATTTCGCAAGAGATGATTGAAACGCTTGAAAATGAGAATGCCGAAGACCTCTTGATGGCCGATAAAGAGATCTATATCGAGCTCAAAAAGGTCTTGCGTGAATACGAGATGGCGATCCAGACGCTCCAAACGCAGCACAAAGCCGAAATCGAGTTCATGCGCAAAGGCGATACTGAACTTGACCCAGGTGTTATCCGCCAAGTGAAAGTTTATGTTGCGACGAAGAGAAAGTTGCAAGTGGGCGATAAGATGGCTGGTCGACACGGGAACAAAGGGGTTGTTGCAAAACTGGTCCCAGAAGCCGATATGCCTTATCTGCCCAACGGCGAGCCAATTGAAATCATTCTCAACCCTCTCGGCGTACCTTCCCGTATGAACATGGGACAGTTGCTTGAGACCCACCTTGGCTACGCAGCCAAGCAGGCTGGTATCTTTGTGAAGAGCCCTGTATTCGAAGGGTTCCCTGAAGCAAAGATCTGGGAAATGATGAAAAACCAAGTGATGTTCGTCGACGGAAAGGCACACCTCTACGATGGACGTTCAGGTGAGCGATTCGACAACCGAATCGTCGTTGGTTATATTTACATGATGAAACTCAGTCACTTAGTGGCTGACAAGATCCATGCCCGTTCGATCGGTCCTTACTCTCTCGTTACGCAGCAACCTCTCGGCGGTAAAGCGCAGATGGGCGGTCAGCGATTCGGGGAGATGGAGGTGTGGGCCCTCAAAGCATACGGTGCTGCGCACCTGTTGCAAGAGATGCTCACCGTCAAATCGGATGACGTGGCTGGAAGGACTCGCATTTACGAGTCGATCGTCAAAGGAGAAAACACGCTTGTTGCAGGTACTCCTGAGTCGTTTAACGTTCTGGTGAAAGAGATGCAGGGTCTGTGCTTAGACATTCGCACAGAGTTCGTTGAAGAAACTAGGGGATGATGTAGATGTTTGAAGCAGATGAAGATGTAAGAGATTCTCAGTTTGATAAGCTGACTATTAAGATCGCGTCTGATGACGTAATCCGCAATCAGTGGTCCCGTGGGGAGATCAAAAAGCCTGAGACGATCAACTACCGAACGTTCAAGCCCGAGAAGGGGGGACTGTTCTGCGAAAAAATCTTTGGACCGACCCGAGATTGGGAATGCGCTTGCGGAAAGTACAAGAAGATCAAACACAAAGGGATTGTCTGCGACCGTTGCGGCGTAGAAGTGACCCTTTCCAAGGTGCGAAGAGAGAGAATGGCCCACATCGATCTGGCTGTTCCCGTCGTCCACATCTGGTTCTTCAAGACCATGCCATCCCGCATCGGCAACATCTTGGGGATGTCGACCTCCGAACTCGAACGAGTCATCTACTACGAAGAATACGTGGTGACCGATCCAGGCCGAACCGAATTGCAGAAGAAGCAATTGCTCAATGACAACGAATATCGAGAAGCTCAAGAGAAATGGGGCGCTGATGCTTTCACCGTGAAAATGGGTGGAGAAGCGATCCAAGAGCTCCTGAAGAGCGAAGATCTTAGCTCTCTCGTCGTCGATTTGAAAGACAAACTTCGTAAGACAAAATCGATGCAAGCTCGCATGAAGCTCGCGAAACGGCTGAAGATCGTCGAAGGCTTTGCGACGTCGACCAACCGACAAGATTGGATGGTCCTCGCATGCGTTCCTGTCATTCCTCCCGACCTTCGCCCTCTCGTTCCATTGGATGGCGGCCGCTTTGCCACCTCCGATCTCAACGATTTGTATCGACGAGTCATTAACCGAAATAATCGTCTCAAGTCGATCCTCAAGCTCAAGACGCCAGATGTGATTGTCCGCAACGAAAAGCGGATGCTGCAAGAAGCGGTCGATGCACTCTTCGACAATGGCCGTCACGGCCATCCTGTCATGGGCGCGGGCAACAGACCTCTCAAGGCGCTCTCGGAAATGCTCAAAGGAAAACAGGGCCGTTTCCGTCAAAACCTTCTCGGAAAACGGGTCGACTATTCAGGCCGTTCGGTGATCGTCGTCGGTCCCGAGCTCCGCTTTAATCAGTGCGGCTTGCCGAAGAAGATGGCGCTCGATCTCTTTGAACCATTCATCGTGAAGCGACTGAAAGATCTCGGCTACGTCTACACGATTCGCTCAGCGAAGAAGATGATCCAAAAGCAAGCTCCAGAAGTGTGGGACGTGCTCGAAGAAATCATCAAAGGCCACCCTGTTCTTCTCAACCGCGCACCGACGCTTCACCGCCTCGGTATCCAAGCGTTTGAGCCAGTCCTCATCGAAGGAAAGGCGATCCGGATTCACCCGCTCGTCACTCCGGCATTCAACGCCGACTTCGACGGAGACCAGATGGCTGTTCACATCCCTCTCTCTGTAGAGGCGCAGCTCGAAGCCAAATTGTTGATGATGGCCCCCGACAATATTTTCCTTCCCTCCTCTGGAAAACCGGTGGCTGTTCCTGCCCAAGATATGATTCTTGGTCTTTACTACCTCATGCATGACCCAGTCGTGTTCCCCGATAAGAAAGGTCGTAAGATCAAAACATTTGCAAGCCCGGAAGAAGTGCTCATGGCCCTTCATTCGAGCGGCAGCTACAACTGGTATGAAGAAAAGACAAAAGATGACAAGCGACAAGACCATTTAGGTCGCGGCCTTCATATTCACGAGAAGATCAAGGTTTTGATCGAGGGTGGAATCATTGAAACTACGCCTGGTCGCGTTGTCTTCAATACGATTGTGCCTAAAGGTCTCGGCTTCCAAAACTACGTCCTGCGTAAAAAGCGTCTCTCAGAACTCGTGCTTGAGTGCTATAAGAAACTCGGCCTTGAGGCGAGCGTCCAGTTCCTTGACAACATGAAGAATTTGGGCTTTGCAGAAGCGACAAAAGCAGCTATTTCGATGGGTACCTGCGACATCAAAGTGCCAGCCCATAAGAAACAGGTGCTCGAAGAAGCGTATAAGCGAGTCGCTGTGGTTAAGAAACAGTACGAAGACGGGATCATTACCGAAGGCGAGCGACATTCCAAGATTATTAGCATTTGGACGGAAGTTTCAGACAAGCTCTCCGAAGAGCTTTTCAAGCTTATCTTCGATACCACTTCTGGCGATCTCAACCCGCTTTACCTCATGGTCGACTCGGGTGCTCGCGGTAACAAATCTCAGGTCAAACAGCTTGGTGCTCTCCGCGGCCTAATGGCTAGACCCTCCGGCGAGATCATCGAGTCGCCGATTACGGCGAACTTCCGCGAAGGCTTGACCGTGATGGAATACTTCATCTCGACTCACGGAGCTCGTAAAGGTCTTTCCGATACGGCCCTTAAAACAGCCGACTCGGGTTACCTCACACGCCGATTGGTCGACGTCTCTCAAGACGTTATCGTCACTCGCGAAGACTGCGGTACGCTCAACGGCATTGAAGTGGCTTCGATCAAGCAGGGGAACGAAGAGCTTCTCCCGATCAAAGACCGTATTTTTGGCCGTACTGTTCTCGACGACATTTGCCAACCAGGCGACAGCACGAAGATCCTCGCTCGTACCGGCGATATTTTAACCGCGATACAAGCCGAAGCGATCGACGATGCTGGCATTGAAATCGTCCGGATCCGCTCTGCTCTCACTTGCGAGAGCCGTCGCGGGATTTGCGCAAAATGCTACGGGTTGAATTTGGCTACTGGCAATCTCGTCGGTCTCGGTGAAGCGATTGGAATCATCGCCGCTCAGTCGATTGGTGAACCGGGTACGCAGCTCACGATGAGAACCTTCCACTTGGGCGGTATTGCATCGGCGGGTCTAAGCCCAGAATTGATCTCCGAGCACGACGGCATTCTCCTTTACATGGATCTGCGCGTTGTTCAAAACGAGGAAGGGCACTGGCTCGTTCTCAACAAGAACGGCTCTCTGCAGATCGTCCGCGATGAAGGTCGCTCGATCGAGGACTATAAAAAGCTCCTCCGCAACAAGTCGATCGAACCTCTCCAAACCTTCACGATCGAACTCGGCACGAAGATTCTCGTCGCTGATGGCACGAAAGTGAAGAAAAAGTTGAAGGTCGGTCAGTGGGAGCAGCACAGCAGCCCGATCATTTGCGAACGTCCTGGCTACGTCAAGTACGAAGACCTCGTCGAAGGGATCTCGGTCCAGCGCGAAGTCAACAAGCAGACGGGCCAAGTCGAGATGATCGTGAAACAGCACCGTGGCGAGCTTCACCCACAAATCTCTATCTTTACCGACAAAGAGTGCTCTGAACTCGTCGGTACCTACGCCATCCCCTCAGGCGCTGTCATCGCAACTCGCGAAGGACAGTTTGTCTCAGCAGGTATGGTCCTCGCGAAATTGCCTCGCGGCGCCATCAAGACGAAGGACATCACCGGCGGTCTTCCCCGTGTGGCTGAACTCGTCGAAGCGCGTCGACCCAAAGATGCTGCTGAAATCGCGAAGATCGACGGAACGGTCGACCACCGCGGCGTTCAGAAGAACAAGCGAATTCTCGTCGTCCGCGACGAGGTTTCGGGCATGGAAGAGGTTCACCTTATCCCGCTCAGCAAGCACTTGATCGTCCAAAAAGGCGACTTTGTTGTGAAAGGACAGCAGCTGACCGAAGGTCTCGTTGTTCTTCAAGAGATCCTTGACATTTGCGGTGTTCGAGAGCTTCAAAAGTATCTGGTCAACCAGGTGCAAGAAGTCTATCGCCTGCAAGGTGTGGACATCAACGACAAGCACATCGAGATCATCGCTCGTCAAATGCTTCAGAAAGTGCGCGTCACCGATCCAGGCGACACCACCTTCCTGCATGGCGAAGATGTCGATAAGAAGGCATTCCACGAGCAAAATCGCAAGACGATGGAAGAGGGAGGCAAGCCAGCGCAAGCAGCTCCGATCCTTCTCGGCATCACTCGCGCCTCGCTCGGCACCGAATCCTTCATTTCGGCCGCTTCCTTCATGGAGACGACTCGTGTCCTTACGGAAGCTGCAAGCGAAAGCAAGACTGATTACCTCCTCGACATGAAGGCCAACTTGATCATGGGCCACATGATTCCAGGTGGTACCGGCTTCGAATATCACAAGAAGGTCAACAAGTTCATCGAAGCTCAATCTGATGAACAACTTGAGATCGACTTCGAATCCGAAGCATCTATCACTGCATAACTCAAAAACCCCATCCCTCCCGGGATGGGGTCCTTTTATGAGATTGCCTCGTTGGGCATGTACGTCCTCTCCGTTTATCTAACAACCAAAATTGTGTTTGGTGGAGGAAGTGGTGGAATCGCCCTTCTTGCAGTCCCTAAGATATTGCAAGGAAGCGCTCTCCCCGTTATATCCCTCGTAATGGGGGCCTTTAGTAGCATTCATCGGAATTTTTCTTAGCTGTCCTAAGATTCGTTAATAAATCTTGTCAAAATTATAAACATTTCTTTATACTTCTTGCTATTCTTAAAATGGGGAAGTCAATGGCTGGGTTTGTGCCTCAAGTGTCGATTACAGTGACGCCTCGTCAGCCTGAATTGAAAGATTGTGCTATCTGCCTTGGAGAACTGGGTGAAATGGATCTCTGGACTCATCGAGGAGGACAGCGGCATCCAATGCATCGAGAGTGTATTGAGCCATGGCTTGAAAACAACGTTACATGCCCTGTTTGTCGGCAGGTTGTCGTTTCTCCTCCTTCTTCTCGCGCCTTGATCTCTACGAAAGGGGTTAGTTACTACAGTCTTTATTGGGTATCGATGATCACTGTCGGTTATATCGCCACTGGAATGGTTTTGGAGGCCCAAACCGACTGGGTTCATGTAGTGGTTGCCGTCTCTTGTTTAGCGGTGGGAGTGTTTTCTGCTTACCGAGCTGCGAAGAATTGCAGCCCTAGAGAGGGGAGGTTCGAGGCATGTCTCTGTTCGAGTTGTTTGGGAGCTGCAGCGATTGCGGTGGGAGCTGTCATTCGCCTGTTTTATCGCTTTGAGTAGTTTTTTCTTATTTGTATTTTAATACATTCTTTACGTTGCGAGGAAAGAAGGGGGAGGTATGTTGCATGCTGTTTCAGAAGCTCGTCTCGCAATCGAATCACCACGAGAAAAAGAATGTTTTTGCATCTATTCTTTAGAGGGCAATGGTCCTCTTTGGTTTCATCAATCGATACAGATCATGCGTTCCAATCGAGCGCACAGTTTGGTGTTTGTCTTTGCAGCGACGGGATTTGTAGGTTTTATTGCTGGCCACCTTCACAGAAGAATCGATCAGGTCGATTTAAGGGGTGGTAAGCTTTTTGCCTCTTTTTCAATGGGCCTGGGCACCCGCACTTGGCTTAGGTTATCAACTATGTCCCGTGTGCGGGTGCCTCCCGACTTCCGCGATATTTTTCTTAAGTGCCTAAAAATCAATGATCCGATTTTTAATTGAGGCACTACACCACCTTCACCACCCTCTTGATCCTTTTAAGCCCGAATACGCCATAGATTTGCCTAGCCTCCGGAGACATTTTGGATG
>JAGWKU010000113.1 GCA_028873375.1 Verrucomicrobiota bacterium | reverse complement strand
CCGTGTGATATAAATATGAGGAATTTGTTCATTGTCTTGCTCTCTTGTGGAGTTGTTGCAGATGACATTTTAGAGCAAGACATGACTTTTTTAAAATTTTATATTTTTGCAAAAGTCCGACGCAGTCGGAGTTTTACAACTACCTCATCCAATTAATGAATTTTGCCGATATTGACCGACCTCAAGGCAATGTTCCTTTTGATGCTGAATGGGTTCTTCTTTCAAAGAATATTTTAGAAGAAAGTTTCGGGAAAACCTATGATGAACAAATAGAAATCGTTAATCAATTTGGAACAAACTACGAAATTCCCTCACTAACCGATGTGGTTGTATCTACGCTTCTTCATAAAGTAGCGACTCAAGAAAGCCTTTTTGGAGACGGCTTGCTGTCGAAAAACAGCACTTATACAAGAGTGAAGGAGGTATCCCAGTCTATACTGCCTTGGGGACCACCTGTTCAAAATCTTACTGGAAAAGATATCCATTGGGTTGTTGGCGGGCATGGGTTCCAAGGTTTGAGAGTTTTTCCTTATGCCGATTACACCCTCTCTATAATCGGCGTTGCACCGCGATTGAGGTTGTAAACTGGAATATCTCTTGTACAATCTTTGCTTGACCGATTAGGGTGGCGAGGGGATAATGAAACCTCGTAAATGATGGAGGCCCATTCATGAATTTTATCAATATCGCTGGTCACTTGGGAGCAGATCCCGAAGTTCGCTATACCTCTTCTGGTAAGAAGGTTACAACCTTGCGCGTTGCAACAAGAACGCGGAAAGCAGGCAATGATGACACGATTTGGTGGCGCGTCTCTGTGTGGGGCGAACAATTCGACAAGATGATGACCTACTTGAAAAAGGGAAGCCCGGTCGTGGTCTTCGGCGAGTTGCAAAAGCCGGAGATCTTCACAGATCGAGAAGGTAAACCGCAAGTCTCAATGGAAATCAATGCCTCGCTGATCCAATTCAGCCCATTTGGCAAACCTGAGCGTGAAGGGCAAGCAACGCACGCCGCTCCAGCGGCTGTGGCAGCGCCAGCAGCTCCGTTTGGTCAGCCAGACGCTTCCGTGATGAATCCATATATGAAGGGTTCCTCTGCACCAGGCCAAACGTTTGACGATGAGGTGCCGTTTTGAAGCACCGCCTCTTCTCTGATCTCGAAAAACGGGGTGAATCCGACCTCCTTGTCCTTCCTTTTTGGGAAGGAGGCAAGGAAGCGGCTTCTATAGGCGCGCTGAAGGGCAAAGTCGCAGCAGCGCTAAAAACCGGCGATTTTAAGGGAAAGAAGGGAGAGCTGATGGTCGTCTACTGGGAAGGGGAGAAAGAACCTCGCGCCCTGTTGCTCGGCCTCGGAAAAGCGGGTGATGCGACGCCTGAATCCATGCGGCGGGCTGCAGCAAGTGCTGTGCGTTGGGCTCAGGGAAAGAAGGTCAAGAGCGCTAATTTTATCGTTCCCAAAACGGCCGTCGAAGCTTTTTTCGAAGGAATTTTACTCGCCAATTACGCCTTTGCAGAGCTCAAAGGAACTTCGCTCAAAGAAAATCCAATGGTGTTGCTCGACTCAGTGGGTTTGGTTGGAGTGGAGAAGAGCGATGAATCGGTGCTCGAGAAGTTGACGACGATTGGCGAAGGGGTCTTTTTCGCCCGCGATTTAGTCAACGGCAATGCCGATGACATTACGCCGAAGAAATTGGCAGAGACAGCTCAGGCGTTGGCCAAACGCTCCAGCCGTTTGAAGGCGACCATTTTCGATAAGAAGAAGTTAGAACAAGAGGGAATGGGACTGATCTTAGCGGTGAATCGCGGATCGAGTACCGATCCTTACTTGATCCAGCTCGCGTATCATGGCGATCCAAAATCGAAAGAGCACATCGTCTTGGTCGGTAAAGGAATTACGTATGATACGGGCGGACTTAGCCTAAAACCGACCGACAACATGATGACGATGAAATGCGACATGTCGGGAGCTGCGGCCGTGCTCGGCGCTGTGCGCGTCGCTGAGGCGCTGGGGTTAAAAGTAAATGTGACCGCGGTTGTGCCATCGACCGAAAACTCGATCGATGGAAAGAGCTACAAGCTGGGCGACGTCTATCGCGCCTACAATGGCAAAACGGTGGAGATCAACAACACCGATGCAGAAGGGCGTTTGATCCTCGCCGATGCGATGAGCTATGCGGCGAAGCACCTAAAGCCCACCTGCATGATCGATATTGCAACGCTAACAGGGTCGGTCGTCATAGGCCTTGGAGAGGAGATTGCAGGGCTGTTTAGTCCCAATGATCGTCTGGCGAAAGATTTGCTCGAGGCGAGTGAAAAAACAGCCGAGTTGCTGTGGCGTTTACCGGTCCACGGCGATTACCGCGACTCGCTCAAGTCAGATATCGCTGATCTGCTCAATACGGGGCCAGGTCGAGATGCGGGGGCGATCAAGGCGACCCTTTTCCTCCAAGAATTTGTAGGCGATGTACCCTGGGCGCACATCGATGCGGCAGGTCCTTGCTTTTTGACAAAGCCAAAACATTACCACACGACGAAAGCGACTGGTTACGGCGTGCGGCTCTTCATCCAATTTCTCGAACAAAGGTCGTCATGAGATGGCTTGTTCCTGAAGGGCAAAAGCTCGTCCAATTTCTCCAAACGCAAATCGATCCGCCCCCCTCGGGAAAGATTCTCCGCAAAGTATTGGAAGCAAATCTGTGCCGCGTCAATGGCAAGGTGGAGCGATTTGGAAGCGCTGAAGTGGCCAAAGGAGACGTGGTGGAACTCGCCCCTTCTTGGACTTCAGTTGCAACCGAACGGCTCAATGGATTTGATCGCCTCTACGAAGACGAATATTTATTGATCGCTGACAAACCGGCCGGTTGGGTCTGCACGGATGAAGAGTGCACCAGAGCCTTTGGCGGCAATCGGTATTTGATTCACCGGCTCGATAAAGAGACGACGGGGATTCTCCTTATTGCAAAGAGTGTCAAAGCACGCGAAGCGATGATCTCCCTTTTCATGGAACATAAAGTGAGCAAGCTTTACTACGCGGTCGTCGATGGCGTGCCAGAGGAAGAGCGTGGCTCTCGAAAGAGCTTTTTCGCAAAGGTGGGGCATTTCCAAGGACAAACTCGTTGGGGTTCTCGCCCAAAAGGGCTCTATGCCGAAACCCATTGGAAGGTTCTTGCGGCGGGTCGCCAAACAGCTCTTGTCGCTTGCCAACCGATCACGGGGCGGACACACCAAATTCGGGTCCACCTCGCCGAGATGGGCCACCCGATCCTTGTCGATCGGCAATATGCCGAGCGGTTTCGGTGCTCCTTTTTTGCCAAACGGCCCCTTCTTCACGCGTTTCGCATTCGCTTTGTTCACCCTTTTACGGGTCAAGAGGTCGATATTACCTCTGAACCAGCGGATGACTTTTTAGAAGCTCTTCAGCAACTCGACCTCGTTCTCCCCATCGAACCCCAGCCCGTATCGCCCGTTTCCCATGGATGTTCCGTCTAAAATCCTCATCGTCAAGGCCTCGGCTCTCGGCGATATCATTCAAGCCTTCCCGGTGCTCGACGCCCTTCGGGCGGCATTTCCTCAGGCAACCATCGATTGGGTCGTCGACCGTTCCCTCGAGCCGCTCGTCTCTTCCCACCCCCTCGTCCACCAGACCCTCCCCATCTCTCTAAAAGGTCTTTCGACTCACCGTAAATGGCGCTCTTTTTTGGCTGATCTACGCACCTTCCGCAACTTCTCCTACGACCTCGTTTTCGACCTTCAGGGGAACATCAAGTCGGCCCTCGTCGTCGCCTCTGTGCGCAGCCCCCTCAAAGTGGGCTTTGGTTGGCGCTCCGTCCGGGAGCGGATCAGTCTTTTTGCAACCAATCGTCGCTTCAACGTACCCCGCGACCAAAACATCCGCCTTCAATATATCTCTCTCATCCACGCCTTTCTAAAAATGGAGCCTCCTTCTTCTTTTTCTCCTCTCCGTTTCCCCATTCCTCCTCCTCAATTCGCCCATCTCCAATCGCTCCTCGCTCATCCCGCCCTCGAATCTCCCTTGCGCGTCATGATATGCCCCGGTTCGAAGTGGACCAATAAACGTCTTCCCCTTGAAACTCTCGCCGAAGTTCTCCATCGGATGCATCAAGAGTTTGCTGCTTCCTTTCTCCTCGTCTGGGGCGATGCTGCTGAAAAAGCCGAATGTGAAGCGCTTCAGTCGCTTTTTCCCAACCACTCTCTCCTCGTCGACAAGTTGCCCCTTCCCACCTGGCAAACTCTCATGAGCCAAATCGATCTCGTCATCGCCGTCGACTCGGCCGCTCTCCACCTTTGCGGTACCACCTCGACTCCGAGCTTTAGTCTCTTTGGTCCCACAAATCCCGCCGTGTTCAAGCCACTCGGTCCTCATCATTTTGCTCTGCAAGGCCCCTGTCCTTACGGCCGAAGTTTTGAAAAGCAATGCCCGGTGCTCCGCACCTGTCCTACTGGTGCATGCTTGCGCAATCTCTCTTCTGAAACTATTTTCCAAGCCTTCTCTGCTTGGTGGTTGTCTCTTAAAGAGGAATAACAGGATGCGCGCAGGATAGAACTTTTTATCCTATACCGAAATAACCTGAAGAATCGGAATTTTGGCACAGCCGGCGCCCAGAATTTTCATCAGGCCGAAGGCCGACGCGCGACGGGGTCCCTATTGTGTAATAGGGACCTCTGAGCGCGGATGGAAAGGCTGGGATGCTGGCGCAGCCAAAAACCGATTCTTCAAGTTGTTTCGGTATA